>JAQVDB010000012.1:13977-42006 GCA_028698525.1 Clostridia bacterium | reverse complement strand
ATGCCCATAATATTTATTTAATATTTTAAAGTGAGGGAAGCTAAATGGTGGACTTTGATGCTCACCTACAAAATGTAAAAAATCAAAAAGATGAACTTATAGAAGAATACTTTCCGGAGCCTTCAGAGCAAAGACATAAGTTTGAAGTCTTCATCAGCGGCTATTTAAGGCAATTGGATTCTCTGGCTGCAGAATTTTCTAATTCTTCAGAAGACCAAAATATCTGTCCTTTCGTAATCATCGGAAGTGAAGTTGAGGTTGAAGATTTAGATACCAAAGAATCATTTACTTTCACAGTAGTAGGTCCTTATAAAGATAATATACAAAATGGCCATGTGTCATATTTATCTCCTGTAGGCAGGTCCTTGCTCTTTAAAAAAAATGGAGAACTTGTGACTGTAAATGCTCCTGGAGGAGTTTTTAATTATACTATAAAATCAATCAAGATGCCCAAGCAAGAATAATTAAAAGGATTCTATATATAGAATCCTTTTAATTATTTATTTGCTGTCATCATCTGCTTTTGCTTAAACACTAGTTTCCCATCTATATAATCCGCTAATACCTTATCTCCCGATTTTACATTCCCTGCAAGTATCTCTTCTGATAAGCTATCTTCCATCTTCTTTTGTATCGCTCTCTTGAGAGGCCTAGCTCCATAAACTGGATCAAAACCTTCTTTTGCAAGATATTCTCTTGCTTTTTTGGTCACATCAAGATATATATCTTTTGCTTTAAGCCTGCTCATGACTTCCTTCAACATTAGATCTACAATCTGCCTCAAATGAACCTCGTCCAGCTGATGAAATACTATTATTTCATCCACTCTGTTCAAAAATTCAGGCCTGAACGTCTTTTTAAGATCATCCATTATGTTCTCTTTCATTTTTTCATATTCATTTTGCTTTTCATCATCTGGCGATGTAAATCCTAACGTCTTCTGTTTCCTTATCGTATGTGCACCTACATTTGATGTCATTACTACAATTGTATTTCTGAAATTAACTGTCCTACCCTTACCGTCAGTCAACCTTCCATCATCCATTATCTGGAGCAATATATTAAATACATCAGGGTGAGCCTTTTCAATCTCATCCAGCAACACAACCGAATAAGGCTTTCTCCTCACCTTCTCAGTCAATTGCCCTCCTTCTTCATAACCTACATATCCAGGGGGTGAACCTACTAATCTTGAAACGCTATGTCTTTCCATATACTCGGACATATCTATTCTTATCATAGCATCTTGATCACCAAACATCACATCTGCAAGTGCTTTACACAGTTCTGTTTTGCCTACCCCTGTAGGACCCAGAAACAAGAAAGTGCCTATAGGCCTATTGGGATCTTTCAAGCCTGCTCTAGCCCTTCTTACCGCCCTTGATACCGCCGACACCGCTTCTTTCTGTCCGATTACCCTCTCATGTAAAACTTTTTCCATATTCAATAGCCTCTGGCTCTCTTCCTGTGTCAACTTATTTACAGGTATCCCGGTCCAGCTTGAAACGATGTTAGCAATCTCTTCTCGATCAACACAGGCCTTGTCACTTTCAGAATCGCTTTTCCATTTATTTTTCTCTTGTTCTATTTTATCTTTTATATCTTTCTCTTGGTCTCTTATTTGAGCAGCCTTTTCGTAGTTTTGGCTCGTAACCGCCTCTTCTTTTTCTTTCCCTAATCGTTCCAGTTGGTCCTCCAATTTCTTCAACCCATCAGGAGTTGTAACCATTTTGAGTTTAACCCTTGAACCAGCTTCATCTATAAGATCTATAGCCTTGTCAGGTAAAAATCTATCCGAAATATATCTATCAGATAATTGAACGGCGGCTTTGAGGGCTTCATCTGTAAATCTCACCTTGTGATGAGCCTCATACTTGTCCCTCAGCCCATACAATATCTCAACAGTCTCCTCTTTTGAAGGTTCTCCTACCATTACAGGCTGAAATCTTCGCTCTAATGCAGCATCTTTTTCTACATGTTTCCTATATTCATCTAGGGTAGTAGCCCCTATAGCCTGCAATTCTCCTCTCGCAAGTACAGGTTTCAATATGTTTGATGCATCTATAGCACCTTCGGCAGCACCAGCGCCTATTATAGTATGCATTTCATCAATGAATAATATTATATTCCCTGCATTTACTATCTCTGCCATCACACTTTTAAGCCGCTCTTCAAATTCACCCCTATATTTTGCTCCTGCTACCATAGATGCAAGATCTAATGTGACAACTTTTTTCCCTTTTAATAACTCAGGTACATCGCCGTCCACAATCTTTTGAGCGAGCCCTTCGGCAATGGCCGTCTTCCCTACTCCGGGCTCCCCTAATAGCACAGGATTATTCTTAGTCCGTCGACTTAAAACCTGTATAACTCTTTCTATTTCCTTTTCTCTGCCTATTACAGGATCTATCTTTCCTTCCCTTGCAAGATCAGTGAGATCCCGTCCAAACTGTTTCAAAGTTGGAGTAGAATTTTCTTCAGCCCTACCATCTGCAGCGGAATTTCCTGATTGATGTTTGAGCATTTCTATAACCTTTTGTCTTGCCTTTTCCAAATCCACTCCCATATTTATAAGCAACCTTGCAGCTACTCCATCTCCTTCACGTATCAGCCCAAGCAAAATATGTTCGGTACCAATATAGTTGTTCCCCAAACCCATAGCTTCCCTGAAACTCAATTCCAGCACTCTCTTGCTTCTGGGGGTATATCCAAATCTTTCATCGAAATTGTAGTCACCCTTACCTATAACCTTATCCAATTCTTGTCTCACTTTATCAGCATTCACGCCCATTCCATTTAAGACCTGTGCTGCTATTCCTCCGCCTTCTTTTAAAAGTCCGAGAAGTATGTGCTCTGTGCCTACATAATTATGTCCTAAATCTTTGGCTTGCTGTTGTGATAATACAAGAGCCTTTTGTGCCCTTTCAGTAAACCTGGCAAACATCCCCATTAATATTCCTCCAATCTATTTATATTTTTCATTGTAATTTCTCATTTAAAACACTTGCCCTATAAAAATCTCTTTCCCTATCATTCAATTCTTTGCCCGCCAAAATCTGTATATTGGCCGGCTGTAATTCGTACATGAGTTTATTCAATGTATTTATATCCACTTTATCGATGATACCTAATTCTACTCCCATACGCACATTCGACATCAACTCTAAAAATTCCCTCGATGTCATTATTTTAGCATTAGCCAATACACCGTAGGATCTATACAACCTATCCTGAAACTCGTATTTTTTATTAGCCATCAGCACCTTCCTAGCTGCTCTCTCCCTTTCAATCACTTGAGAAGTCACAACAGATAAATCATTTATGATTTCCCCTTCTGATTGACCGATTGTAATCTGATTGGAAATTTGGTATATATTCCCAAAGGCATCACTACCTTCACCATATAAACCTCTGATAGCTAAGCCTATCTTGCTTACAGTATGCAATATACCCCTTATATAGTTTGTCATTGTAAGTGCAGGCAAATGTACCATCACTGATGCTCTCATGCCTGTACCTACATTAGTAGGACATGCGGTAAGATATCCTAATTTCTCGGTAAAAGCATAACTCAACCTTTCCTCCATTTGATCATCTAATGCATCAGCCAGCTTCCAAGCCTTCTGCAACTGCATTCCACTCATCAGGCTTTGTATTCTTATATGGTCCTCTTCATTCACCATAACACATGTTTCCTGATCATTCTTTAATATTAACGCTGACCTCTTGGGATTCTCCATCAGATCGGGACTGGAAATATGTTTTTCAATATAAGCTTGCTTGTGTATATCATTTAAATCTTTAATTCTTAATAATTTAAAATCCTGGTCTCCATTATCCAATGCTTGCCAGCATCTTTCTATTACTTGCTGGGCTGTAATATCATCCATCATAATAGGAAACGGAATATCATCTAAATTCCTTGCCAGCCTGATTCTAGTACTCAACACCACATCATTATCTGGTCCTGATATCTCATACCAGTTATTCATAACATAACCCTCCAGTTAACCATTTAATCTGCTTTCAATTTCCTTTATTTTATCTCTTATCTCAGCCGCTTTTTCAAATTCCTCTTTCTTTATTGCTTCCTGAAGCTTGTTCTTCAAACTAGTCCTTTCTCTTTTCAATCTTACATGATCCCCAGCTTTTCTTGGCACTTTTCCTATATGCTGAACATTGCCATGTATCTTTCTGATAAGTGGCAACAATCTGCTATCAAAGGAAGCATAACAATCGCTACATCCCAGCCTCCCATGTTTTTTAAAGTCGTCATAACTCATACCACAACTTTCACATTTTATAGTACTTGTATATCCATAATCCAATTGTGAGTCATAGCCTGCATCCAAAAAACCCGATAGCAAATCATTTATTGAAAAAGGAGTAAACAAAGCAAATTCTCCTGATTCTTTAGCACATTGTTGACATAAATGTACTTCAGTTTTCTGTCCATTTATAATCTTAGTATAATGAACTGTAGCAACATTTTTCTTGCATTTATCACAATACATTATATTTAAAACCTCCTCAAATAATATATTCCCAACTTAACTGAGTTTAAAATGACATGATAGAAATTAAAACATTTCTTAGTATACCAGCCCGTATATTATCCTTTATAGCTGAAGGAGCATTTATAGCCTTATCAGTAATTGCTGATTTTATAATGTGCATCTCTCTTTCTGTTATCAATTCCTGCTCATACAAACTTTCTACTATTTGAATTGCTGCATTTTGAGGAATTGCTGCCCCTATCCTGTTAGAAACAAGATGGAGCAAATAATCATCATCATCTATATCCAATCTTGCAATCTTTATAAATCCCCCTCCGCCTCTCCTGCTCTCTATATAGTAGCCCTTATCCAATGTAAACCTAGTTGCCAATACATAGTTTATTTGAGAAGGAGCACAATTAAAATACTCTGCCAATTCATTCCTTTGTATTTCAAGAATGCTATTTTCAGCATCTTTAAATAGCTCTTTTAAAAAATTCTCTATCTGATCACTTAACCTTGCCACAATATCACCCCTGATTAGACTTTGACCTTCTTTGACCTTATATTGATTATATTATATTTCTTGCCGAAAATGAAGAGATTATACACCTCATTCTCGGCAATATACGCTCAATATAATACGTCATCAAGGTTTTTTGCCCTATTTCTGATAATTGCTAGTTAATCATCTCCTTCATAGTTTTGGTCTGCTTTGTTGGATATATTCTGCATATGTTCAGCTCTCTCATTCAATCCTTCAAAACCCAACCAATTATGAAATGAGGAAATAAATTCACCATATCTGGTTTTATCAGCAATTAACTCTTCATAGCCAGTGTCCTTTCTTTTCAACCTGATATGATCTTTTATTTGATAATCCTTTTCCTGCATATAAAAAATCTCCTTCCATCAGTTTTTGTAATTAATTTTTCCTAATAGAAGGAGATTATTCTCGTTTAAAAAATTTGATTTATTTCTACCATATCAAAATATTTTTCTACCTCTTCCGGGGTGCAAATTTTTGACCCTTCTTTGATTACACAAGAGGTAGCGCATGCAGTTCCCAGCTTAAGTGAATATTCAAAGTCCATGGTACGCTTCATCCCTATAGCAAACCCTGTCAACAAAGAATCCCCTGCCGCAACGCTGCTCTTTACCGGAACATTTATAGGGGGTATCTTATACACCTTTTCATCATACAATGCAATAGAACCTTTAGAGCCCCTAGACACTAATACACAACTTAATCCCATATCAATAAGCTTTTTTGCACCTCTCACTATATCTTTCTCATCATTCAATTTCTCCCCAACAGTGAGCTCTAGCTCAAAAGTATTTGGCTTTACCGCAAAGGGCTTTGCTTTTATGCCTTCCTTAAGCGCTTCTCCATATGTATCCAAGTACACCCTTGCACCTTGTCTATTGCATATCTCTATCAATTCTCTGTACAAGGATTTATCTGTACCGGGAGGCAGACTTCCGGAAAAGATCACTATGGAACTTTTTTGGGCACATTGTTCTATTTTTTGCTTTATTTTCAATATATCAGATGGTCCAACTCGCTGACCTGCATTGTTTATTTCGGTCATTGTATTATTTTCAGGATCAACTACTTTTATATTGGTTCTAACCTCTCCTGAACACCATACAAAATCAGTCTTTATCCCATGTTTACGTAAATCCTCTTCAAACATGTTTCCATTTGAATCAAATAAAAATCCTGTGCAGCAAGTATCTTCACCTAAAGTTTTTGCAACTTTAGCTACATTTATTCCTTTGCCACTGGGGTCAATTCTAGAATCTGATATTCTATTGGTAGCATTGACTTTAAAATTATTTACTATAATCATCTTATCTATTGATGGATTCAATGCAACAGCGGTAAACAACATATTATCATCTCTCCTTTATCTGCCACTGATAATCCCAATACCCGAGCTGGTACCAATCCTGCTAGCACCTGCTTCTATCATATCCAAAGCCTGTTGATACGTTCTCACTCCTCCCGCAGCTTTTACCTTGATCTTGTCGCCTACCACAGATTTCATGAGCTTAACATCTTCAACAGTAGCCCCCGATCCCATCATGCCTGTAGAAGTCTTGACAAAATCAGCACCGGATTCAGCCACTATTTCGCATGCTGCTCTCTTTTCATCATCTGTAAGATAGCAATTTTCGATTATCACTTTAACAACTATTCCCGAAGAAATATTTTTGCACCTATCAACTACACCTTTTATATCTTGCTTAACCAAATCATAATCTTTCATTTTTAGAGCACTTATATTCATAACCATATCAATTTCCTGGGCGCCTCTTTTTACACAATCTTCAGCTTCTATAGCCTTTATATTAGGACAATTTGCCCCTATAGGAAACCCGGCAACAGCGCCCACTTTTACATCGCTATCTGCTAAAAATCCGGCTGCATCTTCAATAAAATAAGGATTAACACACACACTGGCAAATCCATACTTCACAGCCTGGCTACACAAACTCTTTATATCTTCCTTTACAGCATCCCCTTTCAATAAAGTATGATCTATATACTTTGCTATTTCAATCATATTGTCCCATCCTCCTATTTTGATTTCATGTTTTATTTTATAATATAGTGGCGCCACTTTCAATGCGCCCGAGGATAAATATTTATTGCATGAATAGTCTTGCATATAAGTCCCGTACGCAGCTGCTATTATTTTTGTAAATATATCAACATCGGGAGCATATAATACCCTCCGTACTCCGCAATCTAGCGCATTATATTATAATAAATACTTAATGTATAATGCGCTACATTAGTCGCATCTCCGGGTATTATATGCTCCCTTTATAAAGTTTAATTTTAACCTTTAAACATGGATTTATATGCAAGATAAATGAATCGCTCATAAATATTTGGCTAATAAAACTTGGCAAACGTAATGCAGGAAATGTCAGTTTAGCTTTCCCTGTCTGAGCGTTAGCGAGTTTGGGGAAAGCTTGGCATTTCCGAAATGAAGTGAGTCGTAGTTTTATCCAAATATTTATTGCATGAATGGCCTTGCATATAAGTCCCGTGCGTATATGCTGTTAATATTAAAATATAACAGTACCGGGAGTATATGATACCTTCCGTGCTCCGCAATGTGCCGCACTATATTATATAAACACTAAATATATAGTGCGGCACATTAAGTCGCAGCTACAGGTATCACATACTCCCTCAGCAAAGTTCGAGTTCAACCACTAAACAGGAACTTATATGCAAAAGTTAGTGAGCTGCTAATGAGTATTAGATCAAAAAACTTGGCATTCTGTATAACAAAATAATATTTAAAATAAAATTAATTGAATTAAAATATTTAACCGCTATAATTATCTATAGACAGCCGATGCTAAACATTGGAACTTTTTTAGTAAGGAGGATTCTAAAATGTCCAAAAAATATATGGTAGCAATAATCTGTATATTGCTAACTACAACTTTAATAATTGGTTGTTCAAATGATCAACCGATAGATACAAATTCCCATGGGGATAAAACAATTGATGGTCAACTACAAAAGAACGATGAAAAAAAATTGGAACAAAATATTGATACCATAGATCAGCTTGCCAGTCTTCTTCCTGATGATATAGGTTTTATCTGGTCATACAGTGGTTTTGCAGAATATGCTCATAATATGGAACTTCTGGATATTGATAAAAAGGATGATGTGTACACATATACTATCAACGGCTCTGTAGAAGACTTATCTGGTGGAGAATCAGAACAGGACTTATCAATTGAAATAACTTATATAATAAAACCGGGATTTTTAATTCAGAATATAAATAGCATGTCCATGTTAGACTCTAATTTTCCGTGTATCCAACTGATAACAACCCCATTTAATAAGGGAAATTCTTGGCAACAAGAAGTTGAAGATACTGATGGCAACAAGACAATATTAGAATGTTCTATACAAGATATTAAAACTATAGGTGGTAAAAAAGAGTATACCATCTTATATGAGGATACCCAATCCGAATATTATGAGAAAAGAATAATAAGGGAGGGAATAGGAGTTATTTCTTTTGAAAAACTTTTAAACCTTGAAGGCGAAGAATTTATAGTAGGATATTCATTTTTTGAACATCCTGATGATAACAACCAAGAATTTAGCATAGATTTATTCATACCTCCTGTAAACAATACCATCATATATACAGGAATCGCTGAATATGCACATAAAGGCGAGTTTGCTAAGTTGTCCGGTGACAGAGAAATATATGAATTTAACGGTGTTTTATCTGACGGTTCAGACGCCCAAGGCAATTTTAAGGTGCAATATGAATTCAACCATGCAGATCAAACAATCATTGAAAATGTAATATCAAACACCCGTTCCAATAAACCAAGGGTAAATTCATTGATAAATGGATTGATCTTATTGAAAGGCCCAATAGAACAAGACAATACCTGGAGCCAAGACATCCAAATTGATGGTCAAGACTATACCATCACATCTAAAATCATCTATTGTGATGATAATTTAGGAAGTGTAACTGTAAAATATGTAATTGAAGGTATAGATGGCTATTATAATAATACCTATATTGAAGAAAGAACGTTTGTAAAAGGCCTGGGAATGACAAGTTTCTCATGTTTGATGCCCGGGGACATTGGAGTGCAGGAAAACAGTTCTCCTGAAGAAATAGAAGAAGCCTTGGCAAACAATATGTTTGGATATTCAATCAATCTAGATTATCAATAAAAAATGCCGTCATTGTTAGACGGCATTTTTTTACTCTTCTTTTTTGCTTTCTTCGATGATCTTTTCAGCAATATTCGGAGGCACTTCTTCATACCTTTCAAAACGTGCAGTAAAACTGCCTCTTGCCTGAGTCATAGACCTTAAGTCAGTTGTATATCTGAACATTTCAGCCTGGGGAACTTCTGCAACTACTTGCTGCTGAGAGCCTTTAGGGTTCATTCCTAATATCCTGCCTCGTCTTCTATTTATATCGCCTATTACATCACCCATATATTCTTCTGGGACAAGCACCTCAACACGCATCACGGGTTCTAATATAACCGGGTTAGCTTCTGCTAAACCTTTTTTGTATGCTATGGAAGCAGCAACCTTGAAAGCCATTTCTGAAGAATCGACAGGATGATACGAACCGTCGTATAATGTACACTGAAGTTTAACTACAGGATATCCCGCTAACACACCTTGCTCTATACACTCCTTTAAGCCTTTTTCCACTGCCGGGATATATTGCCTTGGGACAACTCCACCTACAATTTTATCAACAAATACAAAATCCTCTTCTGCATCTTCAGGAGCAGGTTCAAAATTTATAAATACATGGCCATATTGTCCATGTCCTCCACTTTGTTTTTTATGTTTCCCTTCAGAACTCACTTTCTTTTTTATAGTTTCTCTATAAGGTATTTTAGGTTCGTTTAACACTACCTCTACACCAAATTTGTTCTGGAGTCTTTTTGTTATAACTTCTAGATGTAATTCTCCTACACCTGAAATAAGTAATTCCTTAGTTTCTGCATTTTTCTCTATTTTAAAAGTGGGATCCTCTTCAGAAAGTCTCTGCAGACCAGAAGAAATCTTTTCTTCATCTCCCTGCGATTTGGGCTGAACCGCCATAGAAATAGATGTTTCAGGGAAATCTATTTCATCTAGCTTTACCTTGTTTGATGGATCACATAATGTATCGCCTGTCATTGTGTACTGTAACTTGGAAACTGCAGCAATATCACCGGCAGATACCTTGTCTGTGCTTATTTGTTTTTTGCCCTTCATAAAATAAATTTGAGCAACCTTCTCTTTTTGTTCCCTGTTTGGATTATACACAACAGAATCAGAATTAATTTCACCTGAGTACACCTTAAAGATAGATAATTTACCAACAAAAGGATCAGCTATAGTCTTGAACACAAGTGCAGCAAAAGGACCTTTCTCGTCTACATTTAATTCAATTTGTTCATCAGAATCCAGCTTCTGGGCTACCTGGCAAGGCCTATCAACGGGCGAAGGCATAAAATCCAAAATATTGTCCATAAGTACCTGGACACCTGCATTTATAGCCGCTGCTCCACACATCACAGGCACTATTCTTCCCTTTACCACACCGTCACGTAAGCCATTACGTATTTCCTCATTGGTCAGCTCTTCTCCTGCAAAATACTTTTCTAACAGCTCATCATCATTTTCCGCAACAGCTTCGACAATCATCTCTCTTACAGGAGATATCTGTTCCTCCATTCCTGAGGGGATATCTATATCTTTGATATTTTTCCCATCAAATTCCCTTGCCCTCATATTCACCACATCAACAAAACCTTTAAACTTTGCACCATCCATTATTGGAACCTGAAGCGGTGCAATCGCTGTCCCATACTTTTCCTTTAATTGCTCAATAGTCTTATTGAAGTTTGCATTTTCCCTGTCCATCTGATTTATAAAAAACATCTTGGGCATATCCCTTTGAGTTGTATAATCCCATGCCTTTTCAGTACCAACTACAACACCGGACACAGCACTCAACACAATCACAGCTCCATCTGCAACCCTAACACCTTCAAGCATCTCCCCTACAAAATCAAAATATCCGGGAGTATCTATTATATTAATTTTATGATTCTTCCATTCACAGGGTGCTACAGAAGTGGAAATTGATATCTGCCTTCTTATCTCCTCTTGATCAAAGTCCGAAACTGTTGTGCCGTCTTCCACTTTCCCAAAACGGTCTGTTGCATTTGCATTAAATAACATTGCCTCTGTTAATGTAGTCTTTCCATCTCCTCCATGCCCGATCATTGCTATGTTTCTTATCTTGTCCTTTTGGTATTTGTTCATTAAATCATTCCCCCTCAATGTTATTGGAAGTTATTAATCCCTATTATTTACAAATATGGCTGATAATCCGGTGATTTTATGGATATTATTTGCTATATATTGCCTGCTTATTCCCACAGCCTCCTCCTATATTGTATTCTACCTTTTTATATTTTTTCCTTCAAATATTTGAATAAACATTGACTTTATTTCAATTTAATTGTACAATCTTTGAAAATTATTAAAAATAAATAACAATACTTTATATTTATTCTATTGGGTTTTCACTTATCATTTATTTTAAACTATATTTCCTATATAATGAGCTGTAAAGATAGATATATTAATAGAGAATTATGGGGTGTATAAAATGTTAAGATTTCTTGACGCTGGCGAATCCCATGGAAAAGCGTTAACTGCTATTATCGAGGGTATGCCTGCAAATCTGAATGTTTCCATTGACAAGATAAATGATGATCTCTTTAGGCGGCAACAGGGACATGGGAGAGGAAAGAGAATGTCCATAGAATCTGATAAAGTTGAAATATTAAGTGGTATAAGAAATTCGCGTACACTTGGAAGTCCTATAACTCTACAAATATATAACAGAGATTGGGGTAATTGGCACAACATAATGCATCCTTTAAACGCGGAACAAGAACTCAAAGCAGTCAAAATGCCTAGACCTGGTCATGCTGACCTTGCTGGATATATTAAGTATAGGCAAAAAGATATCAGAAATATACTGGAAAGAGCAAGTGCTAGGGAAACAGCCATAAGAACTGCAGTAGGTTCTCTTGCAGGGCAACTGCTGGAACGGCTGAACATCAAAATTGCAAGCCATGTAATACAAATAGGAGAAGCAAGTCTTCATTCCTTAAATTATGATAGGGATATAAAACAGATCATCTCCGATGCCGATAAATCTCCTGTGAGATGTATAGATAAAACAACTGAGTCACAAATGATAAGTGCAATTGATGATGCAAAAGCAAACGGTGATACTATAGGTGGCATATTTGAAATAATAATTGAAGGTCTACCTGCAGGTATAGGCAGCCATGTACATTGGGACAGAAAGTTGGATGCCTCTCTGTGTTATTCTTTGATGAGCATACAGGGAATCAAAGGGGTAGAAGTAGGATTGGGATTTAAAAGTGCAGAACTTAACGGTTCATCTGTCCATGATGAAATATTCTATAAGCCTGATCGGAACTTTTTCAGAAAGACAAATAATGCAGGCGGAATAGAAGGCGGAATATCAAATGGTGAACAGATAGTATTGAAAGCAGCCATGAAACCCATCCCCACCTTATATAAACCATTAAACAGCATACATGTGGAATCTAAAGACAATATAAAAGCATCGATAGAAAGGTCTGACGCCTGCGCAGTGCCCGCTGCAAGCATCGTTGGAAAATGTGCAGTATCTTGGAGCATCGCCTGTGCAGTGGTAGAAAAATTTGGCGGCGATTGTATGGAGGAATTAGAATATAATTATAACACATATATAGAATATATAAATTCTCTTTAAAGGGGTAAGTGGATGTGGAAAAAATAAAAGTTGATCTGGGTAAAAACAGTTATCATATTTATATAGAAAAATCGATAATTAAAGATACCCACAAGATAATGGATGGAATAGATAGCGATAAAAAAATACTGATAATCTCTGATGAAAATGTAATTCCCATATATGGAGATATGGTTAAAAAAAATCTCCAAAATCAAGGCTATCAAGTATATGAATATATTTTAAAACCAGGGGAAAAAAGCAAGCATTACCTTTGCGCCCAGCCTATATATTCGTTCGCTCTGGATAACCAGCTCACACGCAAATCCTCCATCATCACCCTTGGCGGAGGAGTGGCAGGTGATCTAGGCGGGTTTGTGGCAGCTACTTATATGCGGGGAATAAATTTCATCCAAATTCCCACTTCGCTTTTGGCACAAGTAGATAGCAGCATCGGAGGTAAAGTGGCAGTGAACCATGACAAAGCCAAAAATATAATCGGATGCTTTTACCAACCGAAAGCAGTCATAATAGATCCGGAAACATTAACCACTCTCCCTGATAAAGAGCTTTACTCCGGCCTAGCCGAAGTTATAAAATATGGCATCATATACGATTATAGGTTTTTAAAATGGCTGTATACAAATATTGATGATATTTTAAATTATAACTATAAAGCTTTAGTGCACCTTATAAAAACATGCTGTAAAATCAAATCAAACGTTGTTGAAATAGATGAGCATGAAACAGGATTGAGAGCTATACTGAACTTTGGACACACTGTAGGCCATAGTATTGAAAGTTCTACAGGTTACAATGTCTATACGCATGGCCAAGCAGTTTCCATTGGAATGGTGGTTGAAAGTCTTATAGCTCTAAAACTAGGTCTAATAGAACAAAGTTACTTCCAGCTTATATTAAAAACATTAAATAAAGCCAGGCTACCCACAAAATTTAAAGATATCGATACAGAATTATTATATAATAACATGGGAAGGGATAAAAAAAATATATCAGGAAAAATAACATTTATACTCCCTACCAGTTTAGGCAAAGTGGATGTTTTCAGGGACGTGGACAAAGACACAGTAATGTGGGCCCTCGGTCAAAGGATACTATAAATACTCATAACCGCAGTGAAATACGGTTCAATAAAAATACCATAGGAGGAAATATAAATGACAATAAAACACAGAAAGATAATAAATGAACTATCGCCTTACATACCAGGCAAGCCTATAGAGGAAGTGAAAAATGAGCTAGGTCTGGAAAGGGTAATAAAACTTGCTTCTAACGAAAATGCTATCGGTTGTTCACCAAAAGCCAAACAAGCTATTTCTGATACATTAGATGAGCTGGCTCTTTATCCAGACGGAAATTGTGCCCAGCTTCGGGAAAAGATATCCCAAAAATATAACATAGAACATGACCAAATTCTATGCGGGGCAGGCTCTGATGAACTGATAGGCATAATCGCACAAACCTTTATCGATAAAGGTGACCAAGTACTAATGCCCTATCCCTCCTTCCCACGATATGTATCGGCAACAAAAATCATGGAAGGGGATCCAGTAGAACTTCCACTTAAAAACTACACATTGGATTTAGAGAGTTTCGCCCGCTCTATCACTAAAAAAACCAAATTGATATGGTTATGCAACCCAAACAATCCCACAGGCACTATGTATTCGGAACAACAACAGCTGGATCTGTTGAATAATATCCCAAAGGATGTACTGGTTGTTTTAGATGAAGCCTATGCAGAATATGTAACAGACCAAAATTATCCTAATTCAATAGATCTTCTAGAAAAATTCGATAATATAATAATACTCAAAACATTTTCAAAGGCATACGGCCTGGCCTCATTGAGAGCGGGATATGCACTATCAAGTCCGGACATAATAGACTATCTGAATAGAGTACGTGGTCCTTTCAACGTCAATAGACTGGCACATAATGCCGCAACAGCTGCTTTGGATGATACAGATTTTTTGCAAACTGTAATAAACATCAATGAACAAGGCAAAAAATATCTTTACCAAGAATTTGAACGTCTTGGATTGGAATACATACCCAGCCAAACAAATTTCATCATGGTAAATGTAAAAATGCACAGCAAAATATTCTTCCAAGAATGTCTCAAAAACGGCATCATAGTACGCTCAGGGGATATATATGGAATGGATGATTGGATACGACTCACCATCGGAACTGCTGAGCAAAATGAATATTTTATAGAATGTGCCCAGAGAATATTGAATATATAGATTAAGCACACTAAACAGGAGCATATACGCACAGGATACAGAAAATATCAAAGCGCCGGGGACTGTCCCTGATGCTTTGAAAAGTTTTTTATCTATAGCAGTACGGTAGTACGGGAATAATAAAATTATATTTTGGTTTGTAGAATGGAGGTTATAGTATGGTAATAGTTATGGAACCGGATGCCACACAAAAACAGGTGGACAATATTTCTGATATGCTGAAAAATCTCGGTCTTGGTGTCCACATCTCTACAGGAATTCACAGGACTATAATCGGTGTGATAGGCGATAAAAGGGTTTTGTCGGATACACCTATAGAGCTCTTGGATGGGGTAGAAAAAGTCGTCCCTATCATAGATTCTTTCAAATTGGTAAGCAAAACTTTCAAACCCGAATCCAGCATCATCAAGGTAGGTAATGTGAAGATAGGTTCTGATAAAGTTGTAATAATTGCTGGGCCCTGTGCCATAGAAAATCATGATCAGCTGCTTTCAATAGCTAAAGATATAAAAGAAAAAGGTGCTCATATTTTAAGGGGAGGGGCATTTAAACCTCGAACATCACCCTACTCGTTTCAAGGGCTAGAAGAACAAGGCTTAAAGTTTTTACATGAGGCTAAAATGGAAACAGGGCTACCTATAGTATCCGAGGTAATCAGTCTGAAAACATTGGAAATAGCTCTGAAATATGTAGACATGATTCAGATAGGCGCAAGAAACATGCAGAATTTCCAACTTCTTAGAGAAATAGGCAAAACAGATAAACCTGTTTTGCTCAAGAGAGGGCTATCAGCCACCATTGAAGAATGGCTGAACGCCGCAGAATATATCATGAGTGAAGGTAACTACAACATAGTGTTATGTGAAAGAGGTATAAGAACATTTGAAACTTATACCCGGAATACCCTTGACTTAAGTTCTGTACCTATCATCAAGCTTAAAAGTCATTTGCCAATAATAGTAGATCCCAGTCATGCTACCGGCAGCTGGAAGCTGGTATCTCCCATGTCCAGGGCGGCTATAGCTGCAGGGGCTGATGGTTTGATGGTGGAAGTACACCCTGATCCCAAACACGCACTTTCAGATGGTCCCCAGTCCATTACCCCTAAAAAATTCGATGAACTTACAGAGCAAATAAAACAAATAGCTTCGATAATGGGACGTGATCTCCAAAAATGAAATACAACAAAATATCCATAGTAGGACTAGGCCTCATTGGAGGCTCTCTCGCAAAAGCAATATCGTCTTCACTGCAAGTTGAAAAAATAGTAGCATTTGACAAAGATCCAGAAAACATAAAACTGGCATTGATAGGAAGAACAATTGATGAAGGATATGTGGATATCAACGATTCTATTAAAGGTTCACAAATTATATTCATATGTACTCCCATTAAAAAGATCTCCGGTATTATATATGAAATTACATCTTTAATAAAACATAAATGTATAATAACTGATGTGGGCAGCACAAAACAATTTGTTTTAAAACAATCAGGGGACGCCATTCGTCCCCCTATAAGTTTTATCGGAGGACACCCTATGGCAGGTACTGAAAAGTCAGGTTATGCCTCTGCCAGCAAACATTTGTTTCAAAATGCCTACTATATATTGACGCCCCTCCCAAATACAGATAGAGCAGATATAGAATTCCTAAAATCTCTTATATCCAGGATAGGGGCTATACCCATAGAAATGGATGCTGAATTACACGACTCTACTGTAGCTGCTGTAAGCCATTTGCCTCATGTTATATCTGCTACCTTGGTAAACCTAGTCAAAAAAAACAGTCAAAATAATATTTATATCAACAAGTTAGCAGCAGGAGGATTTAAAGATATAACCAGAATTTCTTCATCCAATCCAGAAATATGGAAAGATATATGTGACGCAAACTATAATGAAATAAAAAATCTGCTCCATCAATTTATTCAAATGCTCCATAATTTCTCTTTTTTGCTGGATAAAAAAGATTTAAAAGGGATATATGATTATTTCAAGCAGGCCAAAATATTTAGAGATGGATGGGCAGACAAAACAAAAGATGTAATATACAGGACATATGATGTCATTTTAGATATAGAAGATAAACCCGGCATCATAGGTGAGATAACTACAATATTGGGGAATAACAACATCAATATAAAAAATTTAAGCATTTTAAATAGCAGGGAACAGGAGCGTGGCTGTTTAAATATATCCTTTGAAGATTACCAAACAAGGGAATCCGCTTTTAACATCTTAAAAACTCAGGGTTATTCCTGCTATAAAAAATAAACGGGGTGTATTCAGTGATAAAGAAAATAAAACCTTTGGACTCATTTGACAAGAAGATCCAAATACCGGGGGATAAATCAATATCCCACAGGGCTATAATACTATCCTCAATAGCCAAAGGAAACTCTGAAATAAAAAATTTTGTTACCTCTAAAGACTGCATGAATACCATAGAATGCTTAAGACAATCAGGTGTTAGAATAGAACTAGATAAAAATCATATATATGTTGCCGGTAAAGGTATGAAAGGATTAATTCCAGCTAAAACTACACTTTACGTTGGCAATTCAGGTACTACCATACGTCTGCTATCCGGACTGTTATCCGCCCAAAAGTTTGACAGTATCATCGCCGGTGACGAATCTATATCAAAGCGCCCCATGGACAGAATAATCCATCCATTAAGGCTGATGGGAGCAAAAATATGGGGCCAACGAGATAAATATCCTCCCTTAAAAATAAAGGGCAGTAACTTAAAAGGGATAGATTATATTTCTCCGGTAGCAAGTGCCCAAGTCAAATCTTGCATTTTACTTGCCGGGCTTTATGCTAACGGTACTACAGTAATTAGCGAACCCTTTAAGTCTAGAGATCACACCGAGAGAATGCTTGAATACCTAGGAGCAGATATATCGGTTTCGGAAAATTCGGTTATAATTAAGGGAGGTAACCAACTTATCTCAAGGGACATCAACATACCAGGGGATATATCCTCTGCATCCTTTTTTATTGTAGCAGCCCTGACTTCCAAAAACTCTTCCCTCTTAATTGAAAATGTGGGTATAAACCCCACTAGGACAGGAATAATAGATGTACTGCTGAATATGGGTGCAAACATAAGAATATTGAATAAAAGAATATATAACAATGAACCTGTTGGGGATATATTGGTTAAATCTTCCCACCTCAAAGCCGTCACAATACAAAAACAGACAATTCCAAGGGTGATAGATGAAATACCCATACTGGCTGTCGCTGCCTCATGTGCTCAAGGAACTACTGTAATAAAGGATGCACAGGAACTAAAACTAAAGGAATCAGATAGAATAAACACCATATCATCTGAATTGAATAAAATAGGCGCAAAAATACAACCCAAAGATGACGGGATGATAATTCAAGGCTGCAGGGATTTTGTTGCTTCCGCCCAAATAGATACACATAATGACCATAGGATAGCCATGGCGGCATCCATCGCTGGACTAAACTGCAAAGATGGGCTCACCATAAACAATGCAGAATGTGTAGATATATCGTTTCCCGGGTTTTTCCAGTTATTAGAACAGCTGAGGTTATAAATACTTGCAAAAAACAATAGGCAGACTATGAATAGTCTGCCTATTGTTTTCTATATACATCATTCCAAAGTGTCAATCTGTTCCTTCCCCCATAAAACTCCTGCCTCTATACAAAATTCTTTTTTATCCCCTGGTTTTAAAATCTGTAGCCTTCCGCCTTCTCGGGCATTTACTCTCCCCTCTGGAATACAATTGCCGGGCTCTAATCCCACAACATAATCCTGTTGCCCCATCTGTTTCCATTGGGTAAAATAGGGCAATTGTTCAGGTGAATATTGTACATATGCACCTAACTTTAATTTGTCATTAACCAAAGCCGCCTTTACCAAACCTTTATCTTTAGGCATCATATGGAAAAAAACCTGCTCTAAATATCCTGGAGTAGGGGCTTGAAACACATTATATTTATCTATGCCCTTCTCGGCTATATCGGTAGCAGGCTCAACCTTTATAGAAGGAACAATCAGCCTTGAATCCTCACTTACTACAGGATACGAAAAATTCATATGATACAACAACATAAAAGGTGTTTCATTATACCCTTCATTCTCAACTGTATCATGTATGTATAGTTTGCTTTCACCTAGCTTTGCAGTGATCTCTCTTGTTAGCACCAAGTTCTCTCCAAACACCATGGCCTGTCTTACTTTCCCTTTAACCTTTATAAAAAGATCATCCTCATCCCAATATTCTTCCACTGATACATTATTAGCAGGAATATTAGAAATCCTTCCATGCAGTCCCAGCTTTTCTCCATTATCCTCTTGTGGTCCCCCTGCATGGGTCAATCCACAAGTGGTGAGCAAACCTCCAAAAAAATTCCTCAAAAAGCAAATACCATCATTCTCAAAATATTTAGCTGCTCCTATTCCCGCCTTAGACATCCACGATATTGGAATACCGCAGTAATCAACCCAGGCTATATCCATACCTCTTCCAGGCAATACAGTAAAATTAAAACCTGTACCTGTCTTGACATCTACTGCTTCTACACCGTCCGCCTTTCCCTCTTTTAAAATATATCTTTTTGCTCCTGCAATATTGGATATATTCCCCACATAACTCCTAATCTCTTGCTTTGTAAACTCTCTACCATATAATTTCGCCATATCAAACCCTCCAAATATAATAAATTGACCTGCAAATAATGAACTTAAACATAGCATCCCACATACAAAATTTAACTTTAACTTTGTTAAGATATCATATACTCCCGGCATTGCTATGTTTTTAAAGATAATAGCAGACATGTACAGAACATATACATTCCATATTCTACATTTATAATAATTATCCTTCAAATATTTTTTCTCAATGATACTTCACCTTGTAACTATACAAGCATATTGTAATAATATAGTAATATATAGGAGTGATACAATTGGAATATACTGTAAAACCCGGCGATACATTGTATTCTATCGCCCAAAGATTTAATACTACAATCTCTGCTATATTGAACATAAACCCACAGATTACAAATCCTGCACTTATAATGCCTGGACAAAAAATACTGATCCCTGACGGTGCTTCAATGAAATATACAATACAACCTAATGATACATTATATACAATAGCCCAAAGATTTAATATAACATTAAACCAGCTGCTGGCTGCCAACCCTCAAATAACAAACCCTGCCCTTATATATCCAGGACAGGTAATAAACATACCTTCAGCAAATGAAATAGTCAATCCTTTGCAACCTTATACCTATGAAGTCATGTCAAGGGACATAAACCAGCTCAAACAAAGATATACATTTTTGCAAAGCACAAGCATCGGAAACTCGGTACTGGGAAAAAGCATACCTGCAATCCGACTGGGAAGAGGCAACAAACAGGTCCATTATAATGCATCAATTCATTCCCTTGAATGGATAACTACACCGTTGCTCATGAAATTTATTGAAACATACTGCCAGTATTATGTATCAGGCAGACTTTTGATGGGCTATGACATAAGACAGTTGTATGACACCGTAAGCATATGGATAGTACCTATGATCAACCCTGATGGAGTTAACTTAGTGCTAAATGGCCTTACACCAGATAATCCATTCTATAACCAATTGATAAGATGGAACAACGGAAGCACTGATTTTAGCAGGACATGGAATGCAAATATCAGAGGCGTAGATTTAAATCATAATTTCCCTGCAGGATGGGAAATATATAAAGCAAACGAACCCAATATAGGAATATTCGGTCCTGGTCCTACTCGCTATGCAGGCCCTGCTCCTTTGTCAGAACCTGAATCAAAGGCACTATATGATTTTACATTAGCAAACAATTTTCAATTAATTCTTGCATATCACAGCCAGGGACAGGTGATATACTGGAATTATAAAAATCTAGCACCACCTATTTCCAGGGTGATAGTAAATGAATTTTCAAAGGTGAGCGGTTATACCCCTATAGGGACCCTTACTGGTCCTGCCGCTGAATCAGGCTATAAAGACTGGTTCATATTGCATTACCGTAGACCAGGTTTCACGGTGGAGGTGGGCAGAGGGGTAAAGCCAGTACCTGTCTCTCAATTTCCCACGATATGGAGAAACAATATAGGGATACTTTTGTTGGCCGCAGTAGTTGTATAAAAAAGCACATAAAATCATATGTGCTTTTTTATACAAAATATCAATTCTCTTAAAACTTTGCATGCCACTGCGGTGGATACACCTGTCTGGTCATAATGTGGAGCCAGCTCAACTATGTCCGCCCCTACAATATTTAGACTGCTGAGGTTCTTTAGGGCTGTCAACATATCATTGAACATAATCCCACCCGGTTCAGGAGTACCTGTGCCAGGAAAAACTGAAGGATCAAATATATCTAAGTCTATCGATAGGTATACAGGTCCATCGCCTATTTTGGAAGCCACAACATCTATTCCTTCTACAGTATACTTATGCATAAAAGTGTGCTGGCATGCCCAACTGAACTCTTGCCGTTGTCCTGATCTTACACCAAATTGATATATCCTACCATCTCCTACTATATCCCATATCCTTCTGACAACTGTAGCATGTGAAAGTTTCTCCCCGAGATAGTCATCTCTTAAATCAGCATGAGCATCAAAATGTATAAGACAAATATCATCATACTCATCACTTATCGCCTTAAAGGCACCCAGTGAAACTAAATGCTCACCACCTATCATAAGTGGAATCTTACGGTCTTTGACTATTTGAAGGGTACATTGATAAATGTCCCTCAATGCCCTTTCAGCATTCCCGAAGGGCAGCTCCAAATCCCCTGCATCAAACACCTTCACGTCTTCCAGATCCATATCGAAATAAGGGCTGTAAGTTTCTAGCCCATAGGATTCACTCCGCATCACAGATGGGGCAAACCTGCTGCCCGGCCTGAAAGATGCTGTACCATCAAAAGGACTTCCAAAGACTATGATATCCGCATCATCATAACCGCTATCAAAACTCATAAAGGTAACTGGATTATTCTCCAACACTGGTCTCAATCATCTCCCTGACATAATTGGGCAATGCAAAACAAGCAGTATGAATGTCAGTGTTGTAATACTTAGTCTGCAGGTTAAAGCTCTCCCATTCTGCAGCATTAAAATGTTTTACAGGGTTTAAACCTTTAGAGGCAAAACCGAATATCCAGTGCCCAGACGGATATGTGGGAATATGCACCTGATAATTCATCATGAGCGGAAAAATATCGCTTATCTTGCAGGTTGCCCTTATCATCTGCTTTGCATCATCCTGGTAATAAGGACTCTCGTTTTGATTTATCAATATTCCCTCTTGTGACAATGCATTAAAGCAGTCTTTATAAAATTGTCTGGTAAATAAACCCTCCCCGGGTCCTATAGGGTCTGTGGAATCTACTATAATAAGATCATAAATTTCTTTTTTATTCTCTACAAACTTTACGCCATCTTCAAAATATAAGGTCACTCTATCATCATCCAATTCTGATGAAGTAAACTTAAGATACTTTTTACAAGTCTCTACCACCATCCTGTCGATTTCCACCATGTCAATTCTTTCTATAGTTTTATACCTTGTCAGCTCCCTTACAGTACCCCCGTCACCTCCACCTATCACCAAAACGTTTTTTATCTTTGTATTAGTTCCCATAGCTACATGGGTTATCATCTCATGATATATAAATTCATCTTTTTCCGTAAGCATTATAAGTCCATCCAAAGTAAACATCCTTCCAAACTCAAATGTATCAAAAACATCTAGCTGCTGGAACTGGCTCTTATGTGAAAATATATGTTGTTTCACCCTAATAGAAAATTTTGCATCTTTTGTATGTTCTTCAGTATACCATAATTCCATACTGTCCCCTCCTAAGTCTATTCTATATTATGGCTTATATCTGACCTCTTGATATTCACCATTTGACAAATATTTTATCCTATCTACCAGTCCTCTTGAAACTTCACTGGCCTCGTTTTTTTCTGCTTTCAACTTTTTGTTTAAGTAATCAAATGCCACCCAGGGATCAACCTCATCTCCACAGGTGAATAAATCTACTGCAGCATATCCGTACTCAGGCCAAGTATGAATTGTCAGGTGAGATTCCTGTATAATAACCGCGCCGCTTATCCCCCACGGATTAAACATATGAAACACACTCTTTACAATAGTTGCTTTTGCCTGTAATGCGGCCTGGTTCATGTATTGTTCAATCATTTCTCTGTCATTTAAAATTTCCTTGTCACAATTATAAAATTCAACAAGAATATGTCTGCCTAATTGTTCAATTTTCATCTATCATTCCTCCTTCTGCTTTATTCTTTTTGTTATTATGCAATATAGTAATCCTTCATCAAAAAGAAGGTGGGCAAGAAACCCATAATACAGTAGCTTTTCTTTTAAAACCGTTTTCCATATAATGCTCACTATCAGATTTAAAATAAAAGCTTTCACCTTTATTTACTTTATATTTAGAATCTCCAATATACAGATGAATACTTCCAGCTAATACATACCCAAACTCTTCACCCTCGTGTGGACTTTCAACATTACTTTTCCCACCTGACTCCAATGTTATTAAGATAGGTTCCATACAGTTTTTTTGGGCATTGGGTATCAGCCAATCTATAGTGAATTTATTTTTTTCATTTGTGCTTGAGATTATCTCCGACTTAGCAAACACTATCTTTTTGCTGTCCGGCTCATTGAAAAATCTCTTTATATCAGTCCCCAAAGCCTCTAATATATCCATCAATGTGGCTATGGAAGGCGACGTCAAATTTCTCTCTATTTGAGAGATAAATCCTTTAGTAAGATCTGTGCGCATAGCTAGCTCTTCCTGGGTTAGACCGTTTAATTTTCTGAGAGTTTTTATCTTTTTACCTATATTCATTTTAATCTTCAGCCTCACATTTGTTTACTAAAAATAAACTTTTTATTTACATATAATAAATACAATATTTTAGCCTTTTTGTCAATATTTTTTTTAATTTTTATCAAATAAAAAAGGAAAAAGCTATAAAGCCTTTTCCCGATAGATTTTTTCAAATCCCCAACACCTTCACATGCTCCACAAAAGGATCTTCTGCATCCGTCAACATACTGTGTTGGCTCTTTAAAAATTTTATATAATTTATTATCTCTCTGCTTATCCTTTCTCCCGGAGTAACAATAGGAATTCCGGGAGGATACGCCATTATGGATTCACCGCTTATTTCTCCTTCTGCCTCTTCCAGCTTTATAACCCTTTTCCTAGCATAAAATGCATTTCTAGGAGAAACTATTACATCAGGATTCTCTAACACAACGCTGTTATACCTTATATCCTTTCCCTTATACTTACTGCTCATATCTTGCAATGCTTCCACCAGGGAGTTCAATGAGCTGTTATCATCCCCTACACCTACAACTGCTAATATATTAAACACATCACCTAACTCAACCTGGATATTGTAACAGTCTCTTAAAATATCATATGCCATAAGGCCTGTGATGCCTAGCCCGGCCACATTTATCCCTAACTTTGTTTCATCAAAATCATAAACACCAGGTTGTCCGGTCAATTCTTTGCCAAAGGCGTACAGTCCTTCTATTTGATTTATCCTCTCTCTCACCTTTCTGGTGAGTCCTAAAATCTTATCAAATATCTCTCTGCCTTTTATAACCAGCATCTTTCTTGCAACATCTAGACTAGCCATAAGCAGATAGGAGGCACTTGTAGTCTGAGTCAAATTCAATACTGTTTTCACAGTATTTTTGTCCACCAAACCTTCATTTAAAAGAAGAACCGAACTCTGAGTTAATGAACCACCTGTCTTATGCATACTCACCGCTGCCATATCTGCACCAAGTTCCATAGACCCATAGGGAAACTCTGGATGAAAACTGAAATGCGCTCCGTGGGCCTCATCAATCAGCACACACATTCCATGCTTATGGGCCAACTTTATTATCTCTTTTAGATCTGATGTAAACCCATAATATGTGGGATTAATTAAAAAAACTGCCTTAGCATCGGTATTCTGAGCTATTGCCTGCTCTATGCTCTCTAAAGCAACACCCATAGCTATACCCAATCTATCATTCGTTTGAGGCTGTATATATACCGGTATTGCCCCGCTGAGAATCAATCCGTTGATTGCAGATTTGTGGGCATTCCTAGGTATTATTATCTTATCACCTGGCATACATACGCTCATTATCATAGCTTGGACGCCTGATGTACTTCCGTTCACCAGAAAAAACGCATGACCTGCACTATACGCCTCGGCCATCAGCTCCTGGGCTTCTAATATTACACTTATAGGATTGCTCAAATTATCAAGCTGCTTCATTGAATTTACATCTATCTCAAGCATCCTACTACCCAAGTATTCCCTCAATTCAGGAATACCTTTGCCATGCTTGTGCCCGGGCACATCAAATGGTATTATTCCTGATTGATTATACTCTTTTATTGCACTAAACAGTGGAGTTTTATTATGATCTAATAACATATATATCCTCCTTCTCCATAATATTTCCCTATTTAGTATCACTTTTTGCCTTTATATACATCTATAAATTTATCGGTCAAATTGTTGTCAAATGGTACAAATTATTATACAACCGCAAAAGTCGAATATCCAGCATTATTTTTAAAAACACATAAAAATTTTTCAATATATTCAGGATATAAATAAAGCCCTAGTTTAACTTTTCTAAACATCGATGAGCTCACAAAAGTTAAACTAGGACTTTCAGAGTAAAACTTTTACTTCCTATTCCTCATTAACCTAAAATGCCCTTTCCTCCTGTTAGATGCACTAGGGAAAATACCTTCTTTCACCGCTTTTATTTCCTCTATGGAATAAAACAATTTTTCATCTCTCTCACTGATTATATCCAATACTTTTTCTCTATCTTTCCTTTTGAAAATTGAATATAATACAACCATTTGTCCCTTTGCACCCTGCCCCTCCAGTATTGTCACTCCAAATCCTGACTCACTAAACCGTTCTTTGAGTTTTTTAGAAGCTTCTTTTGGCGTAAATATTCTTATCCCATACATTCCCATAGCCAGTTTTTCTTCTATCCTTATCCCTACAAAATTCCCGGCAGCAAATCCCCCTGCATATGCAAAATAACACATAACATTATCCAGATTTTGCATTATCTGCCCCATAGCGATAAGCCATATAAGCACCTCGAAGAAACCCAATATAGGCGAAAGAACCTTATCCCCTCTAGATACAAACATAATTCTTAAAGTCCCTATACTCACATCAAAAATACGAGATATAAAGATGAGTAAAGGCAGTATAACCCAAGTGAAAATATCACTCCCAGAAGTAAATGGCAACTTTTAAAACCTCCTATATCCTTTGATTTATTTTGAATTATATCATAACCACAAACTAGTTTTAATTAAATTTCTCTATACCCCTATTTTATTTTTTTAATCATATTTTATACTGCATATCAAACTCACCCTGCACATAATTTTATAAAAATTCCCGTTTGCTCCACCTGATAATCTAAAATAGCAGCAACCTTGACATTTACATAATTGAGATATATCATGACATAACAGTTATATAAAAGATACGGAAAGCGAAAATAAAATGGAGAGATAAAAATGCAATTTTCATCAAAAATTTTACTAAATATTTATCAATGCTTATACAATAAATATGGATCACAAAAATGGTGGCCAGCTCAGACAAAATTTGAGGTAGTATTAGGCGCAATCCTTACACAGAACACCTCCTGGAGCAATGTAGAAAAGGCATTATACAATCTTAAGCCTTATATGACACCACAAGCCATATACCATATGGATGAAAATAAATTAGCTGAACTTATAAGACCCAGCGGATATTACAATGTAAAGGCAAAAAGAATAAAAAACTTTGTAAATTGGTTCAATAAAAAAGGCTTCTCTTTTTCTACATTGGAAAAACAAAGTGTAGAAACAACAAGAAACCAACTTTTAGATATCAATGGAATAGGGAAAGAAACAGCTGATTCTATACTTTTATATGCCCTTGATAAGCCTGTCTTTGTTATTGATGCATATACCCGAAGACTTTTTAAAAGGCTAGGTTTTTCAGTGCCGAAAAAATATGATGACTTTCAAAAGTTTTTTCATGAAAATCTTGCTAGGGACACAAAGCTTTACAATGAGTATCATGCATTGATAGTAAAACACTCTAAAGAGCACTGTACTAAAAACAAAAACTGTCAGGACTGCGTGCTAAATAAATGATGATTAATAGGAAATTCGCGACAAAAAAGATGGGTATATTGATATATTCCCATCTTTTGATGTTTATTCTGTTTGGAAAAGACATTTCTTATCATCGAACACATTCATCACGTAGATAATATCGCCATTATATTTATTTATATATTTTTCGGCTAACAGCGTATTTTCATGGGCAGGATTCCTAAAAAGAAGCGCCTTATCGGTCACTATCTTGTCTGCCAATGTACTATCATCATAATCATAAATATCCTCTCTAGATGCTGCGCACTGTACTGTAACTGTTTCCTCATTTTCATCATCTTCGATCGCCCAAAAAAAAGCACCTTTATCCTTTATCTGTACCACTCTGGTTACTACATCATAAGGTACCCCGAAATATTTTAGTATAGATTTTTCATCCATCGAGTCTCCTCCTTTTATCACTGACCACAACTATCTTATATGTCGTGCATATATGTATTTAAAGTCCATCCTTTTATAATATATTATATCATATAAAAAACACCTCTTGAATATAACATAAATTTATTTAGCGGCATTATCTAATCCTATATTAAATTAGGGTATATATGATACCCACAAATATCACATATACCCTAACTCATGACTTTTACTTACCGTTATATGCCTTTATATAAATCTCTTTCAG
>JAQVDB010000012.1:0-13877 GCA_028698525.1 Clostridia bacterium | reverse complement strand
CTTTTCATAAGCCCTACTACCGCATCTATAAGACTTTTCACGCCCTGTTGAGTAGTGTTGGCAGGCAGACCTAAATATCTCGAAATTTCCGCATACTTTTCGTCAGCCTTGTAGTACTCATATTTAGGGAATGATACAAATTTAGAAGGCTTTTGTGCGTTATATTCTATTACGTACGGGAGAAGCACCGCATTAGCCCTACCGTGAGGAATGTGGAATTCTCCACCCAGTTTATGTGCAAGGCTGTGGTTTACCCCCAAGAAAGCATTACTAAATGCCATACCTGCCATGCATGATGCATTATGCATTTTTTCTCTCGCAATCTTATCATTTCCATCGTCGTATGCCCTGGGCAGATATTCAAAAACAATCTGTATTGCTTTCATGGCAAGGGCATCAGTATAATCAGAAGCCATTACCGATACATAAGCTTCTATAGCGTGAGTGAGTACATCCATTCCTGTATCAGCTGTAATAGCTTTAGGAACAGTCAATACAAAATCTGGATCAATGATAGCTATGTCTGGAGTAAGCTCATAATCTGCCAACGGATACTTAACATTCTTTTTCTTATCGGTTATTACTGCAAAAGATGTAACCTCAGATCCAGTACCTGAAGTAGTAGGTATAGCCACCATCTGGGCTTTATGTCCCAGTTTAGGAAACTTGAAAACTCTCTTCCTTATGTCCATAAATTTCTGTCTCAATGCATCAAACTCTATATCCGGATATTCATAATATAGCCACATACCTTTTGCTGCATCCATGGCCGAACCGCCACCTAATGCTATGATCACATCAGGTTTGAACTTATCCATCATTTCTTTGCCCCTTGTTATAGTATCCAACGATGGATCAGGCTCAACATCTGAAAAGATCTCGCTGTGTACATACTGTTCTCTTTTTCTTAAATAATACAACACTTTGTCCACAAAACCTAATTTCACCATGAATGGATCGGTTACAATAAATGCTCTGCTTATATCAGGCATCTTCTCAAGATATTGAATGGAACCATATTCAAAATAAATCTTTTGAGGTATTTTAAACCACTGCATATTTACCCGTCTCCTTGCAAGTCTTTTCTTGTTTATAAGATTTACAGCCGATACATTGGAAGTGGTGGAGTTCCTGCCAAATGAACCACATCCCAGCGTCAATGAAGGAATATTAGTATTGTAAATATCGCCTATAGCACCATGACTTGAAGGAGAATTGATTATCAACCTTCCAACCTTTATTCTCTTGGCAAATCGTTCTATCACATTTCTATCTTCCGAATGGATGACAGCTGAGTGACCCATACCTCCAAAAGCCACTATACTAGCTGCAGTATCTATCGCATGTGTGGAATCCTTTGCTTTATAACAAGCTAGGATAGGACTTAATTTTTCTACAGATAAAGGATATTTGGGACCCACACCGGCAATTTCAGCTATCAATATCTTTGTATCCTTAGGAACATCTATACCCGCCATCTGGGCTATCTTGTAAGCAGGTTGCCCTACAATTACTGGATTTACTGAAAGTTTCTCTTTGTTGACTGCAAAATCTTCAAGTTTTTTTATCTCATCTTTATTCAAAAAATAGCATTTGTTCTGTTTCATATAATCAGTAACCTGGTCATATATCTCTTTATCGATTATCACCGATTGTTCAGATGCACATATCATTCCGTTATCAAAAGTTTTAGACATTATGAGATCTGTTGCAGCCCTTTTTATATTTGTGCTCTTTTCAATATAGCAAGGGACGTTGCCAGGCCCTACTCCTAATGCAGGTTTCCCTGTACTATAAGCACTCTTAACCATACCTGATCCTCCGGTAGCTAAAACTAAAGATACTCCGGGGTGATTCATCAGAGTTTGAGTAGCTTCAATAGACGGATATTCAATCCATTGAATACAATTTTCCGGGGCTCCTGACTCTACTGCTGCATCTCTAACAATTCTAGCCGCCTCCACGCTACATTTCTGCGCACTTGGGTGAAATGCAAATATTATGGGATTTCTGGTTTTCATTGAAATTATAGATTTAAAAAGTGTAGTGGAAGTAGGATTGGTTACCGGAGTAACACCTGCAATAACTCCTATAGGTTCAGCAACCTCTGCATAATCTTCGTACTCATTCTCCTCTATTACTCCTACAGTTTTATCGTATTTGATACTGTGATAGATATACTCGGTAGCAAAAATATTTTTGGTTATCTTGTCCTCATATACCCCTCTTTCAGTCTCTTGTATCGCCATCTTAGCAAGATACATATGCTTGTCCAACCCTGCCAAGGCCATCGCTTTAACTATTCTGTCTACCTGTTTTTGATCTAACTCCATAAATTCATCTAAGGCTTTTGAAGCCTTTTCCACCAATTGATCAACCATCTTTTCCACGTTCACTTGTTTGATTTCCTTTTTATCAGCCATGATAAGGCCCCCTTCTTTTTATTTGTTAATTTTTTAACAAATCAGTGTATAAAAAAATTATACTATCCTTTATATTAAAATTTATTATACGTAAATCATGTGTTATGTTGGCAAAGACCAAATAAAGCCTTGCAACAAAGTTAAATAATCGTGATATGTAGCAATAATCAAGTATTGTATTGTTAATCTTTTAACAATTATAGTATAGCAAATATTATTCCATACGTCAATATGTTTTCCAAATTTTTTACGTTTTTTATTAAATATTTTTATAGATATATTTAAAAGGTAAACAACTGGGGCTTTTAACCTTTTCTATAAGATTTCTATTCTAACATTTCCCCTAGTTTCTTTAAAAACTTTATTTTATCAAAAGCAAACCTAAAAATAGCATACCCTAATATTGTACCCAATGTGTTCAATATAAGATCATCCACATCAAAACTTCCTAACCCTGTTATCAGCTGAATAACCTCAAAAGTAAGGCTTATGAACAACCCCGCTTTTAAAGCTTTTTTATAATCTTTTATATCGGTTTCCAATAAAGGGGCTAAAAATCCATATGGCATAAATCCTATTATATTTCCCAGCAAATTTACCTTGGCTATACCTTCATTGATGCCCTCACCTACCAGATAAAAATATATAGTTTTAAAAGGTATATAATTGGCAAACATCAATCTTCTTTTAAAATCCATCCAATTCACGCTGGATGCTATGCAAACTGGATACTTAAAAAGTATAAGTTTCATCAAAATAATCATATATATGGTAAAAACTATCCATACAACAGTTTTCAAAACTTTCTTCTTCATAAATTGCCCTCACTTTTAATTTTTTACTATCATATCATATTTTACATCAATACCAAATACTAAAATTGAATTTAATAATAAGTAAATATCAACTTTACCGGAAGCCTATAATACCCTCCGTGCTCCGCAATCTGCCGCACTATATTATATATAAATACAATGTCCTTGCATACAAGTCCCATACGTATTTGCTCTCATGTAAAAGTCTCATCGATACCGGGTGTATATGATACCTCCCCTGCTATAACATAACAACACAAAAGGACCGTCCCCTTGTGTAGTTATGTTTTGTGCTATAATATAGGAAACATATAATTGGGGGCTTTATATGAAAATTCTAGTGGACGCTGATGCTTGTCCGGTCAAGGATATAATAGTACGCGTAGCCAAAAAATTTGATATAGAAGTATTTATGTTTGCAGATACCAACCACATATTAAATGATAACTATTCTACCATAATAACAGTAGACCAGGGAAAAGATTCAGTAGATATAAAACTGGTAAACAACATACAAAAAGGGGATATTGTAATAACACAAGATTATGGAGTAGCTACCGTAGCACTTTCCAAACATGCATATGCATTGAATCAGAATGGACTTATATATGATAATGATAACATGGATAGATTGCTTTTTGAAAGGTTTCTTTCCCAAAAAATAAGAAAGTCAGGCAGGAAAATGAAAGGAAACAAAAAAAGGAACAATTCAGATAACCAGAATTTTGAAAAAGCCTTGACAAACATCTGCATAAAAGCTATTGATAACCACGAAAAATAATAGCTTCTACGTTGATAAACAAAATTTTGACATACACATGAGAAGTTAAAAAACCCACAACTGATGCCACCGGTATGCACCACATACCCAGATATTCAAAAAATACAATAGAATACAATATTGTGGCATGCACCAAAACCAAGATGCTAGGCCCCAACTGTATTCCTCTGATTTTATCCCGATATGTAATAGGGGAAAGATTGAGCCATAGATCTCCTTTAAACTGCATGTACAATGATCTTATGAACAGACAGGATAATGCTAAAACACTAAAAATCGCTATCAACCTTATCCCTAGCAGTGGGATGCTCATCAATAATAGCACAGATATTACTATAATCTGCAGAAATAAAGATATATTCTCCTTCTGTCTTATAAAAGACTTTATAAAAAGAACAGCAATAGCACCGACGGGATTAAAGGGAAAACCCATTTGTCCCCGAGTAAAAATGCTGGATCTTTTTTTTGTTATTTTTCCTAAACCGTTTACATCTTGCAAAATAAAAGACATCAAAATAGCCTTTTGAGTTGCTTCTCTGTCTATAACCTTTTCCCAATGTATATCTCTACTGCCTGCTACTACAAACGAGATAAATGCTAAAAAAATAAGAACTATCCATATAAATATATTATTCTTTATTAAACCTAAATTTCTATAATATTTAAAACATATATAATTTAAAGAAAAAAATAAAATATAGTTGACTATCTTTGGGATAAATCTCATATTAGAATTTAATAATATCCACTTTAGATTATGAATGAGTATTTTTATCAATATGCTCAAAATCAATATTATAAGCAGTTCTGACCATTTAATCCCCAATAAATTATGCAAGAAAGGAAACAATAATAGAATTATAATCGATGATTTAATAGCATTTAAGACAAAGCTGAATGCTTTAGAGTAACAAACAAACCTGTAAGCAGGACCCCCTGTAGGTATTAAAAAACTCTTATCCCCTGAGATCAGATAAGTCTTGAATTCTCCTAAAAGCACTGCCATCTCCCATACAACAATAGTCCCTAATTTAATAAAATCATTATTTAAATACATAGGAAAATCCTCTAGCCAGCTGATAAAATAATAAACTATAAACAGCACGGCAGGGACAATTATATAAATGAATATTATAAAATCCATAAAAAAAGATATGAATTTCATATATTGTTTGACTACATTCTTTATCCTTTTAAACCATAAAAACAAAACATTATTTTTCATCTAATTCCACCAGTTTATCATATATCTCTGTCAGATCCGCATCATGCAATCCTGCCTGTCGGTTCAATTCTTGTAAATTACCTGATGCAAGCAGACGTCCATGTTCTATTATAATAAAACGATCACATATCTTCTGTGCAGTATCCAGAATATGAGTACTTAACAACACTGATGCCCCTTCTTTTTTCTTGCTATTGAGCAAATTTATTAAGCTTTTTATAGCTTTTGGGTCTAACCCTAAAAATGGCTCATCCACTAAATACAGAATGGGATTATACAAAAATGCGCACATCACCATTACCTTCTGTTTCATACCTTTTGAAAATGAGTTTGGAAAATCATATTCCTTACCTCTCATCTCAAACATATCGATCAGCTGTTTTGCCCTTTGTTCAAACGTTTGCCTATCTATATCATGCAGCATAGCAGTAAATCTCATATGTTCGATAAGAGTTAGTTCATCATATAATACCGGCAACTCCGGAATATATGAAGTATAGGATTTAACCTTATTTTTTCTTTGTTCAATATCTTGACCATTTATAAGTATTTGTCCTTGATGCAACGGCATTATGCCCAATATCACCTTTATAATCGTACTTTTCCCTGCACCATTGGATCCTATAAGCCCCACCATCTCACCTTTTTTGATGACAAAAGATAACCCTTTCAATACTGTTTTTTTATCATATCCTGTTTTTAAGTTTTTTATATCCAACACATATTCATACATTTAAAATCCTTTATTAAACTCTTTTATTTTAGTGTATATTATAAGCTTTTAAGGTAAAATATTCAATGTAAAAAACAATTTATTTAGAAAAAAGGCTGAGATTGTAAGCATCTCAGCCTTTTGTATCATCTTTTTAGCAATACATCTGCTTCATATCTTTTTACCTCGTCCAGCCATTCTTTACCGACAGGCACGCCTTCACTATAGCAATAATAATCCCATACAGCAGCCCAAGGATATGACTTGAATTCTTCCAACAACGCAAGTCTGGACGTAAAGTCACCTTCTATCTCATATTGTTTCAATCTTTCAGTAGGTTCCAACATGGCTATCAAAAGTGCTTTTATCATATTTCTAGTGCCTATTATCCAGGCCGAGACTCTGTTTATACTTGCATCGAAAAAATCCAGTCCTATATGAGTTCTATTCAAAAAATCTCCCCTGACCAACTCCTGAGCTATGGCTTGCAACTCATCATCCAAAATCACCACATGATCACTATCCCATCTAACAGGCCTGCTCACATGGAGAAGCAGCTCATCAATGAACAGCAGCACTGACGATATCTTGTTTGAAATCACCTCAGTGGGATGAAAGTGTCCTGAATCCAGACATAACAATTTATTATTCTCTATAGCATAACCCATATAAAATTCGTGTGATCCTACCACATAGCTCTCTGAACCTATGCCGAAGAGCTTGCTTTCTATGGCATCTAGGTTATGTTCTGAAGATATGTTATCGCTGAATATCTCATCTAATGATTCCTTAAGCCTTTGTCTAGGCGAAAACCTATCCACCGGAATATCCTTGTATCCGTCAGGTATCCATACATTGGTGACAGCCGGAGAACCTAACTCTTTACCAAAATATTCAGCTATTCTCCTACAGGCTTTACAGTGATCTATCCAGAACTGTCTGATCTTGCTCTCATGATGGCTCAATGTAAAGCCATCAGCAGCTAAAGGATGAGAAAATAGAGTTGGATTAAAATCTAGTCCCAGTTCATTTTGTTTTGCCCATTCTACCCATCCACTAAAATGTTCAGGCTCTAGCTCATCTCTCTCCACTTTTTTCCCACCAGTTTCAGCATATATAGCATGTATGTTCACCCTATGCTTCCCTGGTATCATGGAAAGGGCTTTTTCTATATCCTGCCTCAATTGCTCGGGAGTTTTAGCTTTCCCGGGGTAATCTCCGGTAGCCTGAATGCCTCCTGTCAGATCCCCATCTGGATTCTCAAATCCACCCACATCATCGCCTTGCCAGCAATGAATTGAAATAGCTATCTGCTTCAACGCCTTGAGTACATCATCAGTATCAATTCCCCATTCCCCATACATTTCTCTGGCAATATCATAAGCTTGCTCTATTCTTTTTTTATTCTTGTAACTCATAACACAACTCTCCCCCATCTATTTGATATAAAAACAAAAACTTAGGTATCATTATAACTATAACAAATATACAAAGACTTTTCATTAACCTGACATGACATACATCTTAACCAAATCAGACCAGTTTTATCTGTTTCTATAATCATCAGGGGTCATTTTATATTCTTGTTTGAATAATCTATAAAAATAACTTATATTAGTATACCCTACCTCATTTGCAATATCGCTCACTGCACGTTGAGAATTCTTAAGCAATATACCAGCCTGTTTTAAACGCATTTTCTGTAGCAAATCGGTGAAATTTTTGCCTGTTATTTGTTTTATCAGTCTACCCATATAATCAGTACTAAAATTAAAGTGCTGGGCAATATCCTTCAATGTAGCATTTTTATAGTGTAGTCTTATGAATTGATTGATACTGTTGGCTACTTGATCATTCATTTTATCCACTGATTTAATGCTCATATTATTCTTGTGCTCTCTCAGCAATTCAGTAAAAATCAATATCATATATGCCTGTATGGCTGACGAGGCTCCGACACCCGGGCTATAAAATTCACATAATAGATCTTTCATTATATTCTGTATTTTTTCATTTTGGGAGCAATGAAAATGGAGATACCGTTTATGCCCCTTTTTATCATAAATGGCTTTTACTATAAAGTCGGTTATTATATCATTATCTGATAGCTGTCCCAAAAACATCCAATCAAAAAATTCTCTCCTCATCAATATGTTAACTGCAATATCTTGTTCCATGGCAGGCTGGATAGCATGGGCCACATTTAAATCTAATATAAATATCTCCCCACTATTGACTTTTATATTTCTCCCATTTATTGTCTGTTCTATATTCCCCGAGTAGACATATATCATTTCTATATAATCGTGTCTATGTTCATCAAATCTCACAAAACGATCATGCTTATGTATGCTTATGCTCTGATCCTTTTCCATAAGGTTTCTGCTGTTTATAACCCAATCGTTGTCCGGATACTCACAAGAATACTGCATTTTTATCATCTTATCAGCGATATGTGGGCTGTTATTTGCAATAATCCCCTTCAGTTTTTTTTCCATGCTATTTAATTTTTTAAGCTGCTTGTCCAGCTCAATATAATCCATCGACACACATTCCCCTTTTATAACTATAAATAAAAAGTAAGCAACATTAAACACAATGTATATCTATATTTTATACTCAAATAAACGGCTGTAAAGCTCTGTCCAGTATCCCATGAACATAAGCAATAAGCACTCCATAATTTACTATAGGGACACCCTGCTGTTCAGCATAATTTATTCTATACATCATCTGATTTCTATTTAACATACATCCTGCACAATGCACAACAAGAGAATATCTAGTTATATCATCTGTATATGAACTGCCCGAGCTAAATTCAAATATCAGCTTTTTACCGGTCTTTTTTGTAATCCAGGCTGGAATTTTGACTCTGCCTATATCGTCCTCCTGCCTATGATGGGTACATGCTTCTGAAATCAGTATTTTATCCCCATCCTTTAAATTTTCTACAGCCCTTGCTCCTTTTACCAACTGCTGTAAATCACCTTTATATCTTGCAAATAATATAGAAAAAGAGGTAAGCATAATATCTTCCGGAGTATCCTCTGACACTCTTGAAAAAACCTGTGAATCGGTTATCACTATTTTGGGCTTTTTCCCTAATCCTTTAAGAGTATCTTTTAATCCATATTCTTTGGTTACCAATACAACTGCATCGCTATCCAATATATCCCTTATGGTCTGTTGTTGAGGAAGTATCAATCTTCCTTTAGGTGCAGATTGATCTATAGGGGTCACAAGTAGTACAAAATCCCCTGGATTCAAAAGATCCCCTACTATCCTTTGTTCTTGCTCTTCTTTTGGTGCAATAGATGCAATCTTTTCCCTTAATTCATTTATTCCTTCCCCAGTAAGCGATGATACCTGAATAACCGGGGCATTAAGCATATTGCCGATCCGTTTCAGCTCATCCCGGCTTATTTTTTTTACATCCATCTTATTGACTACAACTATAAAAGGTATGTTTTTCTTGCTGATTATGTCCGCTATCTTTATATCATAGTCTGTAACCCCTTCAACAGCATCGATCACTATAAGGGCAACATCGGTTTTATTAAGAACTTCTAAAGTTTTTTTCTTCCTTAATTCTCCCAACTTTCCTCGGTCATCTAATCCGGCAGTATCTATTATAACACAAGGCCCTAGCGGGAGTATCTCTATGGATTTATATACCGGGTCAGTGGTAGTACCCATTACATCCGATACTATCGCTATATTTTGTTCTGTAATTGCATTTATTATACTGGACTTACCTGCGTTTGTTCTGCCTAAAATAGCGATATGTTTTCTAACCGACCGTGGCGTTTGATTCATACTCATATTCATCCCTCCGTTATAAAAAAATTATATCACCATATATTAAAAGATAAAAGTATGATTTAAATTTGAGTTTTTTTGGAATCTTTGAAATTCTTGATATAATAATAGCGATATCAGGGAAGGAGGATTGATTATGAAGAAGAATGATATATATGTAATATATGGAGCTGATGCTAATTCAATGGTGAAAAGAATGCTTGAAAATATAGAGATTGAGGATGAAATACCTCAAAATGCTCTTATAGGCATAAAACCAAACTTAGCGGTTTCAAAGCCAGCATCTCACGGTGCTACAACCCACGTTGAATTGATAGAAGGGATAATAGAACATCTCAACTCAAAAGGATTTTACAATATAGTAATTCTAGAAGGCTCATGGATAGGAGATTCTACATCTAGGGCATTCAAAACTTGTGGATATGAACTAATTTCAAAGAAATACAATGTTCCCCTGTATGACCTTCAAAAAGATAATTTTAGTACATATGCAGTAGAGGACCTAAAGATCAACGTATGCAATAAGGTGATGGAATTAGATTTTCTGATCAACGTACCTGTGCTAAAAGGCCATTGTCAAACAGGAATAACTTGTGCCTTAAAAAATTTAAAAGGCTGCATACCTGACATAGAAAAGAGAAGATTCCATTCCCTGGGACTACATAAACCCATTGCCCTTTTAAATAAAATAATAAAAACAGATTTGGTAATAGTGGATGGCATCTGCGGAGATTTAGACTTCGAAGAAGGGGGAAATCCGGTACAAATGAATCGTATAATTTCAGGTCTAGATCCTGTTCTTATAGATTCATATGCCGCCCAACTTCTGGGTTTTAATATAAATGAAATACCTTATATAACATTAGCTGAAAAAGCAGGAATAGGCATATCAAATTTTAAGAAATCCAATATCATAGAATTGAATAAAGATACTTGCAAAAAGAATATCATATCCTCTAGAAAAGCAGAGAGGCTGACTAAATATATTGAAGAAAAAAATGCCTGCTCCGCATGTTATGGCAGCTTAATACATGCACTACATAGACTAAATCAAAAAGGTAAACTACTGCCTTGTACGGAAAAGCTTTACATAGGACAGGGCTTTAAAAATATAATTGCTGATGGTATAGGTATAGGCAATTGTACAAAAAGGTGTAATCAATATGTCCCTGGCTGTCCTCCAAATGCAAAAGATATCATTGATTTCATTATTAAAAATTCCTCCTAGCTTATTAAAGCCCAGGAGGAATTTTTCTCACCCACATTTAGAATATCCACAGGATCTGCAGACAACACAGCCTCCTTCATGCTCCAATTCACCATTGCATTCAGGACATTTATTTGTTTTTCGCATCTTGCTTTTTTTGTCTTGTCTCCTGCTAAAACCGTTTATCGCTTCCACATCTGTGGCTTCAAAGTGCTCATCTACTTTCAACTTTACTACTTTTTCAATCACTCTTCCTATAGCATCAGGGCAGGACAAAACTTTCAATCCTTTTTGCCTGATAGTAGTGGCACATCTTATACCCTTTAATTGCTCGATCAGCGTTTCTACATCTACTCCAGCTCTCAATGCTATGGAGACCAATCGGCTAGTTGCTTCTGACTGGGAAGGACATCCACCGCCTCTGCCTAAGTTGGTAAACACCTCACATATGCCCCTATCATCATAATTTACAGTTATGTATAAATTACCACAACCAATCCTTACTTTTTCTGTTATACCTGCTGTGACTTCTGGCCTTGGCCTGGGTACTATTTCAGATGGAGAATAAACTCCCTTCTCGGCAAGGCTGGATTCAATTTTATCTTTTATATTTACATCTTTATTGCCTATGTTTAATACTTGGCTATCTCTGCTTCCATCTCTATATATAGTTACTCCCTTACATCCCAGCTTATATGCAAGAAGATATACCTTTTTTACATCTTCCCTGTCAGCTGACTTTCTAAAATTGACCGTCTTAGATACAGCATTATCTGTATACTTCTGAAAGGCAGCCTGCATCTTTATATGATATTCCGGTGTTATATCATGGGACGTCACGAATAGTCTCTTGATATCTTCAGGTATTCCATCTATATCTTTTAAACTGCCTCTATCCGCTATTTCTCTCATCAGCTGGTCAGAATAAAACCCCCGCTTTATCGCTGTCTCTTTAAAAAAGGGATGAACCTCTAACAACTCGTCGTTGTCCATTACATTTCTTATGAAAGATATAGCAAATAGTGGTTCTACTCCACTGCTGGCACCTGCTATAATGCTTATTGTACCTGTGGGAGCTATAGTTGTGGTAGTAGCGTTTCTTATTGCCTTTCCACTTTTGGCTAAAGCACTCTTTTCAAATAAAGGAAATGCACCCCTCTGCTGTGCCAATCTATGTGATGCTTCCCTGGATTTTTCCGATATGAATTTCATTATTTGTTCTGCTAGTTCCACTGCTTGTTGAGAATCATAGGGAATATTAAGCATGAATAGTAAGTCTGCAAATCCCATCACTCCTAGTCCTATCTTTCTCGTGGATTTAGTCATTTCCTCTATCTCTTTTAAGGGATATTTGTTAGCATCTATCACGTTATCTAAAAAATGCACGGAGTTATTTACAACTTTCTCTAGCCTTTTGTAATCAACTTGATATGTATCATCATCCATCCTTTGAACAAACTTTGATAAATTGATGGATCCTAAATTACATGATTCATACGGAAGAAGGGGCTGCTCACCACAGGGATTAGTACTTTCTATCTCCCCTACCTGGGGGACTACATTGTCTTTGTTCAGCCTGTCCAAAAATATTATACCCGGCTCCCCATTATTCCAAGCCATTTCTACTATCAAATCAAATACATCTCTAGCCTTTAATGTTTTTGCTACACTTTTATCATGGGGATTTATAAGCCGATATTCTTCATCCTTTTCAACCGCATCCATAAACTCCTCTGTTATACCAATGCTTATATTAAAATTAGTTATATCATCGTTATCTTTTTTACATTGTATAAACTCAATTATATCAGGATGATCAACACGGAGTATGCCCATATTTGCACCTCGCCTTGTGCCACCTTGTTTTACTGCTTCTGTAGCCGAATTAAACACCTTCATAAAACTCACCGGCCCACTAGCAACTCCTCCTGTAGATCTTACTGATGAGCCTTTAGGTCTCAGTCGAGAAAAGCTAAACCCTGTTCCACCTCCACTTTTATGTATCAAAGCCGCATTCTTTACTGCGTCAAATATTCCTTCCATAGAATCTTCTATCGGCAACACAAAACATGCGGATAATTGACCTAATTTCCTACCTGCATTCATTAAAGTAGGAGAATTAGGCAAAAATTCTAGATTTGTCATCATCTCATAAAATTCCTGTTGTATCTTTTTTACATCAGCATTCTTATCATATAGTTTATCTACCTTTGCAATAGTTTTTGCAACTCTTGTAAACATGTCATCTATTGTTTCAATTATTTTGCCATCTTGATCTTTCGCAAGATATCTTCTTTCTAGCACTTTTACGGCATTTTTAGAAAGCTGCATCAAGTAGCACCTCCGCACCTATATTTTGGGGTTATATTTTGCCCATAACACAATATATCGTATCATTCATTTTGTTCTTTATCAAATCTGTTTTATCTTCAAATTAACACATATTTTTTTGTTTTATAATGAAATTGTCTTATTGCTACACATTTTATATATTCTCAAAAAAATAAGCCGGGTCAAAAAACCCGGACTCATCATTTAATTATAATAATTTCAATTATATAATACAATTAAAAAGAGTTAGTTATAAAACTAACTCTTTGGTGGGCCTTCAGGGACTCGAACCCCGGACCTACCGGTTATGAGCCGGTTGCTCTAAACCAACTGAGCTAAAGGCCCGTATATGGCTCCCCGAGTAGGATTCGAACCTACGACCCTCCGGTTAACAGCCGGATGCTCTACCGCTGAGCTATCGAGGAATAATAATATTTCGGCAGCGACCTACTCTCCCGAGAAGTCTCCTTCCCAGTACCATGGGCGCTGAAGGGCTTAACTGCTGTGTTCGGGATGGGAACAGGTGTGACCCCTTCGCTATTGCCACCGGAAGCTTTGGTT
>JAQVDB010000011.1 GCA_028698525.1 Clostridia bacterium | reverse complement strand
TTTATTAGGCAGTTTTTTGTGCTTTCATCTTATTCACTTAATTGATTTAAGCTTTGCAATATCTCGCCAGTTTTCAGCAGTATTTATTTCTATCCTGGATATATCAGATTTCATCTCTTTTATTTGGGCGATGATATCCATATGTCTATTTGCATTCCTTGATTCCAGATCTCTGAATTGATCTTCAATGCCATGAACAGTTGACTTTATATCGTCTATGTCTTCTTGCATCTCAACTTGACTGATCTTCAATCCTTTTATACCTTCCTGCATCTCAACTTGACTGGTCTTCAATCCTTTTATGCCCTCTTGCATCTCTGTTTGACTGGTCTTCAATCCTTTTATGTCTTTTTGCACTATACTTATATTGTTTTGTAATTGTTCCAGCAGGCTCAAAACCTTATCTTGATTATTCATCTTTCCCCCGCCTTTGATATTTAATCTATATATCATATTATATCATTATATTCGATTTTTTAAATTAGCTATTTGAAATAAAATTAAATTATTGCTCAAACTTTATAAACTAAAGTTTAACCTGTTTATGTCGCTCTCGCCTCTGCTCTAGTTGATCTTCCGATAAATCATAATGTCTCAAAAACATAACACCCAACAATACTACTATACCAGCTAATGGTCCTATAAGTCTTAATCCAAGCGGGTTCTCATAGCTATATCCGAAGGCCTTGAACATCAACGGCGTAATAAATGAAGAAAATCCTATGACAATCTTTATTACCAGTCCCTGGGCTCCAAAATACATCCCCTCTCTCCATTGTCCTGTAATCAATCCATCCCATTCGGCAATATCTGCCACCATAGCATTAGGCACTATAAAGGTAACCGAAAGAGGTATTCCCGCCAAAAAAATAATGAAAGTAGGAACCCATCCTGTAAAGGCAGTCCCAAAAAAGAACATACTGCATAATATAATAGCCAATGCAACAGATGCAAATAACATCACCTTCTTTTTACCCCATTTAAGAGTAAGTTTAGGAATAAACGGACTTGCTACAATAGCCACTACAAAAGCACCGGCAATCAAAAACCCTGATGTTTCTGCAGTCTTTCTTAAAAGAATTTCCGTAATATAAGGCATTGCAATGGTTAGTGTATTGATTCCAAACCATATCATTAGATACGAAATTAGATACATAACAAAATGTCTATTTATCATAGTCATTTTGATAGAAGAGAATATATTAGCCTGCTGTTCAGGGTACTCTGTTTGTTCTTCCTTTACAAACAGAGGGGTTAACAGGATAGTGGCTAACGCAATAAGTCCCAATGTAATACCCATTATCCTGTAATTAGTCTTTTGTATTATAAGCCCAGAACCTGCTTCAGCTACCATTACACCTAATACCTGAGTAATACCTTGCATAGTAGTAAGTTTAATCCGCTCTTCTTTGGTCTTGGATACTTCTCCAATCAACGCAAGATACGGTCCCACCACCACAGTAAAAAATATAAAGAATAAGATCAATACTATTGTCAGATATATGAAATTCCATATAGACTCTCCTGCCACAGGCGGAAACCAAATCATGATAAAAGTTATAGCGAGAGGAACAGATCCAAATAAAATAAAAGGAATACGCCTTCCCCTTTTGCTTTTACAATTATCTGAAAGATAGGCAACAACAGGGTCTGCCAAACCATCAAATATTCGAGCCACAATCATGGTAATGCCTATAAGGCTCAAAGGAATTAGAACCTTCAAACCGCTTACGTTGGTTTCCGGGGGAGTATAGAAATACTGATACCATTTGACGGTAGTCTGAGTAAATATAGATATACCAAAGTACCCCATGGCATACATAAATAATACTATCTTCCTGTTCTTCTTCATTTTTATCCTCCAATAAAATAAGTTCTTCGAACGAAATCTTTCTCAAAATCCGAATTGCGGTCACCAAAGTATTCTGCCTTTTCTCTCTGTTGCTTTAATCTTTGATAATTTACCGTAGCTGTAATCAATTGATTCCCCTCATAATGAGGAGATAAAGCTATTGCTCCATCCCCTTTGTTGGATAAGGATAGAGGAGCGAAAATACCTGCCTTCCCTGTAAAATGCATTCCTGCAATCCAACCATTTAAAGAAGATTTGGCTCCATAGATATAAGATTCCTGCACACGAGGCCATATCCCTCTAATAGCCTTCCATAAATTGTACTCCTCCATATTTGCAATAGGTAAAATCACCAGCTCTGCATTTAGCTCTTCCGCCCGATAAAAAGTTTCAAAATAGCTTGCATCCATACACACAGGGAAAGCAATTCTACCTATTGGAAGGTCATAAACCTTCAATGTATTACCTCTCATCAAACCTATCTGTTCTTCAAAATCTGTCAAATGAAGCTTCCGCTGGCTTCCTATGCATTCGCCTTTAGGACTATAGAGAAAACCTACATTATATAATCCTTTTTCTCCGGGCAATATAAAAGTACCTGTATATATATAAATAGCATATCTTCGGGCCAACAAGGAAAATATCCTATCTATTCCCTTTCCTATCGATACAGCTATCCCTTTAAAAAAAGGGGCCAACTTTGAAACATCCCCTGCTCCTTGATCATTAGATTTTGCCGACTTCCCTTTATCATTCAGATATCTATTTATCAGGGTAAAACCGGGAATAAACCCAAAAAGATCGAAAAAATTATATTCAGGAAAAACAACAAGCCGACTATCCTGTCTGTATGCCTCCTCAATAAAGCTATTAATTATATCTATATAATCCTCTATGTTTTTTACTAGCTTTATTCCTCTTTGTACCGTGCTGATCTTAACTAGACTCGGGACTGTATCCCATTCTGTGCTTGTTTCCACAGCAGGCAACCTGGCGATATGGTTTTCAATTCTGCTTAAACATATCTTTCTGCCAAATATACGTTTTACAAAAGTTTCAACCATTTTTCGCCCCTCCTAGCCCTTGTATTTCATCATAAAAGTCTGGGTTTAACTGAGCTAGCACGTTGAATTCTTTTGTTGCTCGTCTTCTAGCCTCATTGTCTAGCCTAGACACAATCAATTGTTTGCTGCCATGACTCCGCTCTAGGATCCCTTGCTCTTTATAAGTCATAGGCAATGGGGCATGAATAATGCTTTCTCCCCATAACGTTTTTTCTCCTAATCTTCCATTGAAGGCACTTTCAAGGGCAAAATAATGATTCAGCTGAGTGGTCTGCCACACTCCGCTTACCTGTACCCAAGGGTTTATCTCTCCCACAAAACCCACCGGAGAAATAACAACATCAGCTCCTAATAGCGCAGCCCTCCGGGCTACCTGGGGATAAAAAACATCTGTAGCCAGTATAATTGCCACTTTCCATCCATTTATATCTCTTATATACACTTCCTTACCGCCTTTGAAAGATAGCGCTCTTTCCCACCTTGATAGATATATCTGCCGCTGTTTCAACAATATTTTCCCCTGATACATCAGGCAAGCTGTATGAAAAACATCATCACCCACCCTTTCCCAATAGCTCCCGGAACACAACAGCACTTTGTACTTGGCGGACAGCTCCATCATGGCTTGAACAAATTGTTGATGAGATAGGCTACTTATCACCTGGCAGAGACTGGGTTCGTTCATCTGCAACCATTGATAAAAACATCCGGTAAAACCCGGCAAAGCCACTAAAACAGCCTCTTTCTCTGCTGCCTTATAAATATTTTCTTCTATTGTTTTAATCCACTCTTTGGTATTACTAATATTTCGGGTAACAATATCGGAGAACTCAACCACTGCAACTTTCATGCCCTTTCCCCTCCTCCAATAAGACATGATATAGGGCAAAGGCCAAGTAGCCTGAACCCGTTGCAAACCCTACTCCAGTCTTTGCCTCCCCTGTTTGGACATCAAAGCTTTCAGCCAACAGCCCATGATCCATAACTGCATTTTTCAACCACCCAAGAGCCTCCTTTCTTTTTAACGGATTGAGAATACTACCGCACAGACCCAGCCCTGAAGGGGTATTAGGATGATGATCACAAGCTAATTCCTGAATAGGAGCTTGTTCAAAAAAGTAATGATAGTCGGAAGAATAATAATATTGGATAGTGTTTTGAAAAACCTCATCATTTTGGTCTACAAACCCATAAAAATATAATAAACCTAAATTCCCCGGAGGGTCATTATATAGACGTACATTTCCCTTACCATCGCTTGACCACACAAACATTTTCTTCCCCTGTACTTCTTGAATCAGGTGCTTTTTTATCCCCTGCTCAACTCCCCGTATCCGCTGTTCAATCACTATTGTCTTGTGGAACAGTCTCAAATTTTCATAAACCTGTTTCAGATAATGCAGCCCCCGCCACAGGATAATATTATCGATAGTGACAAAGGGATGATAGGCCGGATCATCAGAAGGAAGCAAGAATGTTTTATATAGCTGAGTATCACTATCGTATTCCTGCTCAATTCGATTCCATACCTCTTCCAATGCCCAGATAAGAGTTTGGTCTATATATTCTTCCTTGAGATCTTTTAACAAAATAAAATAGCTGGCAGCCTGATCCAATTCAAACCCTGGATACAACACCGTACCATCGATATAATGAGCATGGTCACCAGCATTCTTGCTATGCACCAGTATCATTTCCCTCATTATTTTTTGATGAAGATTAGCATCTACCAGCTTTATAGCCGGAAAAGACCACAAAAAGCTGTCCCTTTCCCAAAATGCACCTGAAACATAGTACCGTGGACTTCTAGATGTCAAGGCAAAATATTGGTCGCTTTGCATATCTTTTGCTATTGCAAAAAAATAATTAAAGAACAAATTTTCATTCATCAAGGTCTCTAAATAACTATCTTGTGGGTAGGAGATTGATTTATTCTGCAGCCATTCCCGCCACTGCTCATATATCATCTGATAACCTTTTCTCTTAAGATGTATAAGAGTAGTAGAAGCTCCATCAGCATCAGAATTGACAGCTATATATATAGCATTTCTCTGCTGACACCTTGTTTTTAACAAAAGACTTCCCTGTTCCCGGCTATATTTATATGAAAAATCCTCCTGTCCGCCAAAAGCGAGAGCTAAAGATGCTTTAGGATTATCTATTTCTATTAGAGGATTGTTTAACCAAGAATCCACTTTGAACCTTTTCTCAAATTTCTCATGATGGGAATTAAAACGTAAAAAATTCATATTGGATATTTGACACACAATTTGTGTATCCACAGGCTGACTGCTTTGAAAATCATATATAATTCCTTTTTCTTGAAGGTCAGTATATATTCTGACACGGACTTGGATATCTTGTTCAAGATGAAGCTCTAGCAAAGGGATATAAAAATCCTCTTTATTAAAGGATGCTTTTTTGACCTTTAATTTTTTATCTCCTAAATAAAAGGAGGGAATAAAAAGCCCTTGCTTTCCTTCTAATTCCACCAATGCTTTATTGTGCAAAGATGCTATATTCAAGCTTTTAGCCATACCTGTAGTTGGATCTATCTCAGGCAAACTGATATAATGATTCCCTGCATAAAGCACTTGTTCATTTTTACCGATTTCTGTTGGTCTTGTGATAATTTTATTCAATCCTCCCCCTCCTTTTTAGTTTTTGAATATACTTAACAAATTCGCCATGTTTTTACTCTTTCCTGCCTTTAATTGAAATTTTTTTGAATAGAAAATCAAGTACAAAACAATTAACTCGCACAAAAAGCGTCAGATCTTAAATATAAAAACCTGACGCTTTTATAAAATCATTTTATTCGCAAATTATTGAATTAAACTTTTTATAGAATCTTGATTAAACCAAATTTTATTTTATAACCCAATAATCAACATAGTTCAACCGCTCTGCACCTTTATCAGTAATTAAATATCCATCCTCCAAACGGAATCCTCCCCAAGGTGCTCCGAATATAGGAATATCCACCGAAACTATCATATCTTTTTCTAGAACTTCCTTCTGTGTAGGCCCGAATATAGGCGGTTCGAATTCCATTATTCCAATACTATGTATTCCTGAGTATAGGAAGTATTTACCTAAGCCTGCCTTGTCCATTATTTCCCTTCCAATAGCTTCTACCTCTCTTCCTTCTATCCCCGGACGGAGTGCTTTATAACAAGCTTGCTGAGCACGACAGGCAGCTTCCAATGCATGTTTGGCCTCATCACTTGGTTGCCCTACAAATATCGGCCTGGCAATAGCACCATGGTATCCTTCGTATCGAGGTGCTATGGTAACTTGCACAACATCTCCTTTTTGAATTTGTTTGAAAGTAGTCCTTGCAATCTCATGTCGAGAATTTTCACCTGAACCTACCATAGTGTCAATACCCGTCCCTTCCGATCCTGCTTTTCTCATGGTATATTCGATATTTGCTGCCACTTCCCGTTCTACAACACCCTCACAAATGCTATCTATGGCTGTCATCATACCCCTTTGGGCTATTTGATAAGCATATCGGATCACTCCTATTTCAGCCTCTGTTTTCCTAGCTCTGAGCATAGACATATCATAATCAATATCTACCCATTCTGAATTCGGAAAAGCTTTCTGAAATCTTAGGTAAGCATCTGCCCCCAATAAACTTTGACCTGCAAAACCGATTCTCTTTATTTTATCAATGTCCACCATCTCGCTAGCCACTTGGGTCAAACTTTGAATCTTTGTGTGGAGGTAATCTTCGTTAGGATGGGTAAACTCTTCTAGTATACGCACATCATGTATTTGACCAACTTGTAATGCATAACGGTCACTCTCCGGCCCACATAGCAATACCGGATCTTTCTCCTTACTCATTAAGATGCATACCGGTTCAAAGTGTACTGGAAAATCTGCCAGCCATCTGGAATAAGCAGGCCCAAAAACTGCGTGATCATCTGCATAGGCTAATAGTAAATCCAAGTTTTTTTCATCCATCATTTTTTGAACCTTTTTCCACCGCTGACGATATTCTTCTGTAGGAATAATAGGCATGTTTCTCCTCATCGTCTATTTTTCCCCTTTCATTTTATATTTATCATTTATGATTAATCTTGATTATTTAAATAAGATTAAAAAACACCCATTATCTTCTAACCCTTATTATCTTGTTGCTACATGCATATATTATTTTAAGTTTGGTTCGATACAATAATATTTTTAAAGACAACAAATAAAGCCATAGCATTGCACAGCTTTTAAAAAAATCCATATTTTATAAGAAGTGATAACCTTTATGAGACCACTTTCTTTTTTGAACCGAAATTTATTCTGTTGTGAGCTAAATCTTTGGATAGGAAGGCTATATTAGACTATTTATTCATCTTATAAATAACAATGTTATCTAACAAAAAATCTGTTTTATTTATAACTGTTCTCAATGTAAAGTTCTACTTATCGGACTGTTTCTCATAAAATAGAGCTATATGAGAAACAGTCCGATAAGATCATAAGACATATCTATTTCTACGTGTTATTAATATACGTCTTTCCATTCTCCTATATTGTCAATATCAAATTTAAATGGGTCACCTAGCATAATTTCAGTCCCGTCTCCTACTTCAACAACTTCTCTATCTCCTAGTCTACCAGCACTAAATGTATCTCCAGCCTCTCCGCTAATCTCCCCTTTTGCAAGGGCATCAATAGCACATCCTGCTAGATATCCTAAATCAATAGGATTCCACAGATACATCCACTGACACACACCATTTTCAATATACTCAGCCATTTCACTTGGCAAGCCGAGACCTGTAAGTTGTACCTTTCCTTCAAGACCTTTATCCGTAAGGACTTTTGCTGCTGCCGCTATACCTACAGTTGTAGGTGAAATTATTCCCTTTAGATTTGGATATGATTGTAACAAGCCTTCTGTCTCTGAAACACTTTTATCTCTAAGGTCGTCACCATAGGCAATCTTTACAAGCTCAATATTCTCATATTTAGGATCTTCTAATTCTTCCTTCATCCATTCAATCCATTCGTTCTGGTTGGTTGCTTGTGAAGTAGCGCTTAAAATAGCAATCTCACCTTCACCGTCAATCATCTCATGAATTGCCTGTACCTGAACACGTCCAATTCTTTCAGGATCCGCTTGCTGTATATGAGTTGTACGACTCTCCGCATTTACTGCAGAATCAAGTGAAACAACATTGATTCCGTCATTCATGGCTTTTTGAAGAGCAGGCTGCAAAGCATCAGGGTCATTTGCTGATATTGCTATCCCATCAACTTTTTGAGCAATAAGCTCTTCAATCATCTGAATCTGAGCTTCAGCTGTTGGCTGATCTGGTGCCTTCACAATAGTTTCCCCACCGAGCTCACTTACAGCTTCCTTAAACCCATCTGCCATCTTTTCCATAAAGGGATTACCTGTGCTCTTTACAATGATGGCATATTGTTTTCCTTCCCCACTATCTGGTTCTTCTTCCGGCTCTGGCTCATCATCGGTTTTCGATGCATCTTCAACTTCCGGTGTTTCTTCCGGTTCCGAAACATCTTCAGTACCTCCTCCACCGCATCCAACCAATAAAGACATAACCAATGCAAGTGAAATAATTAATGCTAATACTTTCTTCATTAATCTTTCCTCCTTATTTTTAATTTAAATATAAACAGTCTTTAGACTATTATATGCAAAGCTATTTATTATCTTTTTATCTTTCCTGCTTTCACTGTATTTACGTTTAAATCAGAAATCATTACCGCAAATACCAGCAATAGACCTATGATTATCAACAATACCTGGGAAGGCACATTGATAAGGCCGAGACCATAACGTAAAAGACCGATAAGAAAGATAGAGATCACAGTTCCTATAATTCTACCTTTTCCCCCTGCTGTGCTTACACCGCCGAGAACAACCATGGCTATTACATCTAATTCATAACCAATTGCCACATTGGGCCTTGTACTTCCCATTTTTGAAGTGAGGAAAAGAGCTGTTACACCTGACATAAAACCTGCAGCTGTGAAAATTATCACCTTTATCTTATCAACCTCCACTCCGGAAAATCTGCTTGCTACAGGGTTATTGCCTATCGCATATACACGTCTGCCAAAGGTTGTCTTGTGGAGCAGCAAGCCAAAAATAACTGCAAACACTGCAAAAACAATCAAAATAAACGGTATACTTCCAACATATCCCCAGCCTAAATAGCTAAACCACTGGGGGAATTTGCCTGCTGCTTGGTCTTCAAGTATTATATAAGCAATTCCGCGATATATTGTCATTGTAGAAAGTGTAACGATGACTGCTGACAACTCCTTAAATTTAACTATCAACAATCCGTTTATTAATCCACAAACCGTCCCCACTATAAGGCAGAGCACCATAGCCATCCCCATGGGTAAACCGGCATTGTATGATACCGCCATAATTACTGAAGACAGCGCAACAGTGGATGCAACGGAGATATCGATATCTCCTAAAATTATGATAAAAGCCATAGGTAAAACGATGAAAGCCTTGTCGAGAAAAGTCATGGTGGCATCCATCAATCCACTAAAATTCAAATAGTGAGAGGATATGGATGAGTTTACAATATTTATAACAATCAATATCAGTACCAACATCCATTCCCACTGAAAGAAAAAACTTTTCAGATTAAATTCCCTCTTGGCAATAATGTTTCTCTGTTCCATAGCTCAGATTTTCCTCCTCATGAGATTAGTTCTTTCCACACGCCTCTTTACAAGAGCATTGACAATTACCGCAATTAAAATTATCAAACCTTGAATTGCCTGATGCCAGAATGGCGATACATTTATGAGGGGTAATGCATTGTTTAAGATACCGATTAACAACGATCCCATTATAATTCCAGAGATTTTTCCTGATCCACCGGCAATGTTAACTCCACCCAATACACAGGCAGCTATAACATTCATTTCATATCCTACTGCTGTATCTCCCTGAGCGGATGCAAACTTTGACACCCACAATACCCCTGATAATCCGGCCAGTCCTCCCATAATTATGTAAACCATCCATAATATCTTTTGAACATTTATCCCACTGATTTTAGCAGACTCTGGATTACTACCCACCGCATATATCTGTCTGCCTGTTCTTGTATGATTGATAAAATAATAAAAAACTATATAAATAATTATTGCTATAAAAACTAAGGTATTAATACCTAATATGGAACTGATTGCAATACCTTTAAAGCTGGGTGACATTTGATGTGCGCTCACCCACTTACCTCCTCCTACCAAATAGGTCAATCCTCTGTATACATTCATCATTCCAAGTGAAGCTATGATAGGAAGAACCCCTGCCTTTGATACAAAAAAACCTACTATAGTTCCGCAAACAATTCCCACCAATATCCCTAACAATATTGCAAATACAGGATGCAAACTAGGATTCGCACTTACAGTCATGGCTGATATCATGCCTGATAAAGCTAAAGTTGCACCGATCGAAAGGTCCATGCCTCTCGTAACTATAACCAACATCATTCCAACTGCAAGAATACTTAGTATCGCCGTGTTTTTAGTCATGTCGTTAATATTTCCTAATGTAAGAAATTTTGGATTGCGAAGTTGTACAAATATTGAAATTAGAATGATAAACCCTAAAAGTCCTATTTCTCTGAATTTTCCATTGTTTGATATTCTTGATCTCTTCCCTAGAGCTTTTTCAGTCATAAACGCTTCTCCTTTTCTCATACTTTATACTGCAGATACAGGAGTCCTTCCTTCAGCTTTTGATACCATAGATGCTTCAAGAATTGCCTCCTGTGTGGCATCTTCCCTGTTTAGAATGGTTGTAACCCGACCTTCCCGCATCACAACTATTCTATCGCTCATACCCAATACCTCCGGCATATCAGATGAAACCATAATAATTCCATATCCCTTTTCAGCTAGACTACACATTATTTCATATACTGCATATTTGGCTCCTACATCCACACCTTTGGTAGCTTCATCAAGTATGATAACCTTTAAGTCAGTATTCAACAGTTTTGCTATAACAACCTTCTGCTGATTTCCTCCGGATAACGAGCTGGCCAAATTAAAAATACTGTCTGTTCTAACATCTACCTTTTCAGTAAAGGCCTTGGCGATTTCAGCCTCTTTATCCTCATCAATCCACCCTTTATTTGAAAATTTGTTTAGGGTAGGTAAAGTAATATTTCTTCCTATCTCCCAATCCAATATCAAACCCTGTTTTTGCCTATCTTCCGGCAAATATCCTATGCCTAGTTCCATTGCTTCCAGAGGATTCCTGATTTTTATCTCTTTTCCCTCTAAATATATCTTACCTTTGTCAGGAGGCATGATGCCAAAAATTGATTGACATACTTCTGTTCTCCCCGCACCTACCAACCCTGTTAACCCAAGGATTTCACCCTTTCGAAGAGTAAATGAAACATCAGCAAAATACCCTGTTTTGCCTAGTCCCTCAATATGCAGAAGCTCCTCCCCTATTTTTGTATCCTTTTGTGGAAACATCTCTGTAAGTTCCCTGCCCACCATAGCAACGATAAGTTCCTGAGTTGATATTTTATCTGCTTCCCATGTCCCGATATATTTCCCATCCCTCAATACGGTAACTCTGTCTGCCAACCTATACATATCCTCCAGTCTGTGGGAAATAAAAATTATGGAAACACCATTGTCTCTCAGTTGTTCGGTAATTCGATAAAGCTCTTCAGTTTCTCTCTTTGTAAGTGCAGCGGTAGGCTCATCCATAATAACAATTTTTGCATTTGTAGATAAAGCTTTAGCTATTTCAACAATCTGTTGTTGTGCCACGCTCAGCGCCCCCATCTGGGTTTTAGGGTCAATGTCCGTTCCCAAATCCTTTATAAGCTTCTCTGCTTCCGAATGCATCTCCTCCCATAGAATCCTCTTTGAGATTTTACTCACCTTTTCATGTCCCATAAAGATATTTTCCGTAACACTCAAATCAGGATAACAGGTTACATGCTGATAAATTGCTGCAATACCCATCTCTTTTGCTTGGTTTGGGTTCTTCATATCAACCTTTTCCCCGGCCAAATATATTTCTCCCTTATCCTGGGGATGAACTCCGGTTATAATCTTTATAAAGGTAGACTTTCCTGCACCATTTTCACCCATTAAAGCATGAATCTCTCCGGACTTTAAATCAAAGTTTACATCGTCTAATGCTTTGACTCCTGGAAATGTTTTTGTAATCGCTTTTAGCTCAAGTATATTTTCAGACAAATCCACAGACCTCCTTCAGTTTGCTATCATTAGAAAATATCAACCTTACATCCATTTTTATTTCTTTCCTTTGTGTTCGTTTATGTTCCTTTATTAAGTATATTCGACACTTGTTTAAAATATCCTTCTTTTTGAAAATTTTTTAGGATTTATTTTTTTATTTTATCCATAAAAAATAATACGTAGGCACTCCACAAGCGCTATTTCCCACTTGTGTAACCTCTTATTGTTTTCTTTCATGTTCGTTTGTGTTCTTTTGCTGATATCTAAAATCATCAAAAGTTGTATCGTAATTTTATAGCAATATTGAAATGTTTGAAGAAATTCATAATATCATAAGAAATGAAATTGTCTGGAATATTCGAATGTATTAACTGCTGAATATATTTTTAAAACTTATAATAACTTTTTCATATGTTATCTTTGCCACCTGACGCATAATATATTATTTTCTCCTGTGTAGCTTCATCTTCAGAAAATACCTTGCGGATTTGTCCATTATACATAACAAGTATTCTGTCACACATACCTAATACTTCCGGTAAATCAGAAGAAATGATTATAACTGAAGCCCCTGATAATACCAATTCATTGATAATATTATATATATCAACTTTAGAACCCACGTCAATACCTGCCGTGGGCTCATCAATAATTAAAACTTTCGCATTAGTAAATAGCCACTTTGCAAATATGACCTTTTTCTGATTGCCCCCACTTAAGTTGTTTGTGATTTCATGTTCATGGGCTTCTATTTCAAGTCTTTCTATCAAATCTCTAGCTTTATTTGTTTCCTCATCTTTGTTTAGCAATCCCATCCTTGAAATTCGCTCTAAATTAGTCAATGTAATATTTTCTGAAACATACGCATCTAATATAAGCCCTTCATCAGTTCCTATTCCTGTTACATAGCATAGCCCATTTTCAATGGCTAAGTGAGGGTTCATATCTTTGAAGGTTTTCCCATTTAAATATATTTCTCCTTGATAATGTCTATTAATACCAAAGATGACTTTTGCTAAAGTTCTCCTGCCTGAACCGCTCAAGCCTGTAATGCCAAGGATTTCTCCTTCTTTCAAATCAAAGTTTATATTTCTTATTCTCCCCTCAAAAGATAGATTATTAACTGCCAACGATTGTCTGCCCAATCTGATTTTCAGCTTTGGATACCTATCCTCTAACTTTTTCCCTACCATAAGCTTTACAATATGACTGATATCAATTTTATTTCTATCACAGGTTTCCACTAATTCTCCATCCCTGAGAATAGTAACCTTATCCGCAATTCTCTTGACCTCTTCCAACCTGTGAGATATATAAATAATAACTATACCTAATTTCTTCATATCTTGAATAACATTAAAAAGCACCTCAATTTCCTGCTCTGTCAAAGCAGCAGTAGGTTCATCCATTATAATAATCTTGGCATCTCGAGACAAAGCCCGTATAATCTCAACAAATTTCTGCTGTCCTATACTTAAGGTATTTACAGATGTCTTTGCGTCTATTTTTAAATCGAAATAATCCAAATATTTAGTTGTTTCCGTATAAACCTTGTCCCAGTCAATCAGTCTAAACCATTTTTTATTTTTTACAGGTTCCCTTTTAATAAAAATGTTTTCAGCAACATTCAAATCTGGAAAAAGTCTGATTTCCTGATAGATCATGGATATACCTAGCCTTTGAGCATCTTCTGGATTGTTTATAATAACCTGTTTACCATCAATATATATTTCCCCAGCATCAGGGGTATACAAGCCTGCCAGTATCTTCATCAATGTAGATTTGCCTGCACCGTTTTCGCCCACAATCGAATGAACCTGGCCTCTGTCTGCATCGAAATCTATATCTTTAAGGACAACATTGTCATTAAACAATTTTGTTATACTTTTCATTTCCAGAAAACTGCCCAATTTATTTCCCCCTCTTAAACAAAGTTTGGATACTAATGAATCAAAATCACTCAAACTCAAACGCAGTATAAATTTTGATTGAATTTTCAAAGAAAAACTTTTTAAAGGCGGAAGGCACCTGCTTGTTGGTAATAATCTTTTTTGCCATTGTTAATCCCCCAAGGCGAGCAAAAGCAGTGCGATTGAACTTGGTATAATCGGCTACAATAATTATATCACTTGATATTTTCCTAATCCCTTGAATAACCATTGCTTCCTCATAGCTATCTACCGTATAACCCGAATCAAAATTAACACCTTTTACCCCAATAAAAGCTTTGTTGATATAAATCGAATTCAACGCCTGAAGTGTAAATGAACCTACCAACGTACTAGAAGATTGGATAAGATCCCCACCTGTAACTATAACCTTGATACCGATGCTATCCTTGAGTTCATAACCAATGAGCAGATCATTGGTTACTACCGTTAATCTCTTGCTTTTTATATTTCTAGCTATTTCAAGGCATGTGGTTCCTGAACTTAAAAAAACCGCTTCCCCATCTTCAATCATTTGAGATGCAATCTTACCTATCATCCTCTTTTCTTCTAAAGCATCATCATCCGATTCCGGTACAAAGGGAATTCCTAAAACTTTCTCGTTAAGAACAGCTCCTCCGTATGTTTTAATTAAAAATCCTTCTTTTTCAAGTTTATCCAGATCCCTTCGGATAGTTACTTCAGTTACCGAAAAAAGTCTGCTCAACTCAAGAACATCTACACGTTTATCTCTATATAATATTTCTTTAATTTTATTAAGTCTCTCAATTGCAAACATTACAAAACCCCTTATTAATAGGCTTTAATCTATACAAGCACAACAACAATTTATAAAAATTATATCACATTTTTGTTCCTTTGTGTTTTTAAAATAAACAATCAAAAATATTAAACCTAAAAATAGCAGGTCTTGAATCAAACTCGTTTAAGTCTGCTACTGTTCAAACATGAAATATATCACAAGCCCTTCTAGCAATACATGAATAATCTTTTATTATATATAATTTTAGTTTCCGCCTGTTGCATATTTATTGCAGCCTAATCAAGGCTAATACTCATTTTGCCCATGAAAATGAATAGCTGCCACTGTGATTCTTTGCATCTACTCTAATAGTGTATATTCCTTCTTCAGCAAGTTTTACAGTAAATGAGGATGTCGGTATATCGCTTCCTTGATAAACGCTATTTCGGACATCATCATCTTTTGCAATATATGCATCAATTGAGCCGCTTTCAGTTACAATATTAACGGAAACTTCAACAATTTCATTGCTATTTACTTTAATTTTAGTTTTTTTATACCCGTTGAATTTCTCGTAATTCATCGACATTTTTGTCGAAGTATTAAGCTCGTTACCTTTTGCTACTGTATACGAACCACTTGTACATCCTGTAAATATAAAAATTATCATTACAATAAATATACTTAAAAACTGATTCTTTCCCACTTAACATCACCTCGCAAAATATAATCTATCTCTGCTCCAAATTATTTTACATCTACAATACAACTAACATACATGTTCTAACATAAAGTACAACTGCTCCTCCTACTTATGATACGGTTCACCCTTAATTATCTTAAAACCCCTGTATATCTGCTCCAATAGTATCAATCTTGCTAGCTGATGAGGAAATGTCATGGGTGAAAATGATTGTCTTATATGGCTTCTTTTTATGATGTCTTGGCTTAATCCCAAAGATCCGCCTATTATAAAATCAATATTGCTCTTCCCTGACAATGCTAAATCGTTTAACTTGTCCGCAAATTGTTCAGAAGATATCTGGTTTCCCTTTAGATCCAAGGCAATCAAATATTCACCTTGTTTGATATGTTTAGAAATCCCCTGCCCTTCCTTTTGTTTAACCAGCAAAACTTCCTTTGCGCTCAGATTTTGAGGTGCCTTTTGATCAGGCACCTCAACTATTTTTAGATTACAATATGGTTTTAATCTTTTTTGATAATCTTTTATCCCTGTCTTTATATATCCTGATTTTATCTTACCTACAGCAATTATCTTTACATTCATATTTTAACAACACCTGAAATAATTAAAATTTGAAATACCATCTCTGCAACTATTATAATACCTGCAGCTATTAAAGGTAAATAGGCAAAAAATCCACCCTTGACCTTATGTACAACAGCCTCTCTTTCAAAGCTATTCCCCTGATCTCCCACCGTTTTGTTGAATAATTTTAAAAATAACACCAGTAATGCGGCTGCACCTATAGCTATAATCATCCATACGACTATAGCAGCAATCAAAAATCCTGCAGGTAGTGCGTCCAGAGATGGAACTTCATTCATCATATCTCCATTTACTCCTTGGAAAGTAGAGGCCAAATAAGCAAGTGTAACAGCTATACTATTAAATGTAAAATGTCCTACCATGCCGGCCAATATAGAATTAGACCTGTATACAAGATATCCCAATATAATTCCAATAACAAGAGGTCCTACCAGATTTTGTACATTTATGTGCATAAAGCCAAACATAAGGCTGGATATTATTATAGCCTTTCTTCCCCCTAGCTTCTGATATCCACTCAATATGACTCCTCTGAACAAAAATTCCTCACATATGGCAGCAGAACCCGAAATAACCAGCAACCCTTTTATATATTCTCCTCCAGTTGTTATAGGCGGAATAGGTGACGGTATTAATTCTCCAAACAAACTCAATATATAATTTACAATCAACGACAAAAATACTGCCACACAATATCCGGTAATAGATATGCCTATAACCAAGAAAAACTGTTTTAATGTAATAGGATGAAGTTTAACAACTTCCACTATGTTCTGTTTTGTAATAACAAGATAAATCAGTGCAGGCAAAAGGATAAGCACAAACTCGGTTATCAAAAGTCCGGGGTATATGCTTTTGCTTTGAACAATCCTTCCAACGGTTATAAACAGCATCAATACAATGAAAAAAAGCAAATTTATGCTCCATATAGGCATACCATAGTGTTTCCGCTCTTCCATATCCATACCACTTCCTCCCCATTTTTATATATTAAAAAAATACACTGACTTTAACTAATGGTCTCTCCGATCCATCATTTAAGATTTTTAAATATACTACTAGTATAATATATATTTATCCAATATCAAAAATAATATCGCTTTTTAAGCGATATTATTTGTTGAATATTTTCATCATCATTTTAATGAATAGATATATAATACTAATGGTAATAAACACTGTTAAAATACCTATACCTGTTATATTAAGCGCCTTTAAAAAAACGTCGGTATTCATATTCTACATACCTCCCATAACCAGTTTTAGTATGACCCCCCCGGCTATTATTGAACCGATCTGTCCGGATACATTGGCTGCCGCAGCCTGCATGAGTATGAAGTTCTGAGGATCCTCTTTATTTGCCATCTTCTGTATTACCCTTGCAGACATGGGAAATGCTGATATGCCACAGGCTCCTATCATGGGATTGAACTTATCCTTTACAAACAGATTTAAAAACTTGGCAAACAATACCCCCCCTGCAGTATCCAAAATAAATGCGATCAGCCCCATGCCCAGTATCAATACTGTGGATGACGATAAAAAGTATTGGGCAGACATGGTAGACCCTATAGTTATACCTAATAATAGCGTAACCAAATTCGCCAGTTCGTTTTGAGCCGTCTTGGATAGCCTCTCTAAAACCCCCGACTCTCTTATCAGATTACCAAACATAAGAGAACCTATAAGGGGTACACTAACCGGGGCCATTATACCCACTATTACAGTTATAGCTATAGGAAATATTATCTTTAACTTTTTGGACACATCGTTGGACATCACAGGTTTCATCCTTGTCAGCCTTTCTTTTTTGGTGGTCAGCAACCTGACCACTGGAGGCTGAATTATAGGCACCAGCGCCATATATGAATATGCAGCAACAGATATAGCCCCTAAAAGTTGCGGAGCAAATTTTGTACCCACATAAATAGAAGTAGGTCCATCAGCAGCCCCTATTATTCCTATCGCTGCAGCTTCTTTCAAATTAAACCCTAAAAGTGATGCTATAAGCATGGTTAGAAATATTCCCAACTGTGCAGAAGCACCGAAAAACAGCATGGAAGGCTGCCTGAGCAAAGGAGTAAAATCCATCATAGCCCCTATTGAAATAAATATCAATATGGGAAAAAGTTCAGTCAATATCCCTGTTTCGTATAATAAAGTCAAAAATCCCCCTTCACCAACTGCTGCAGAAAAAGGTATATTGGTAAGTATCGCCCCAAATCCTATGGGAAGCAATAGCATGGGTTCATACTCTTTTTTTACTGCAAGATAAATAAGTAAACTTCCGATGAAAATCATTATTATATTTCCTAGTGTCATACCCGCCAGCCCGGGAAACATATCAAGCATTTGCACTCCTCCAATGTTTAAAAAATTAAAAAAGACCTTTAACCTGGATAAAACAGGTTAAAGGTCTTACTCTCGAGAATTTACCTCTAAAATTAGCCGAGTGTATGCCACTGAGATGACGACTAATTTATTCCGAAACATCTTTTCGAAACGAGTTACTCCCCTTTAACTGTCTATATGTTAGCACCTTCTTGTCCCATTGTCAATATTCCCCGGGAAATAAACCCAGCTTTACCTTTATACTTTTTTGCTCATCGTTCCTGACTATCTTAAAATTAATAATATCACCCGGATCTTTTTGGTAGATAATCATTCTCATGTCCAGCATGGTATTTATTGTTTTCCCTTCCACTTCTGATATTATATCTCCCAGCTTTATACCCGCATTATCAGCAGGACTGCCCTTATCTATCTTTATCACATAAATACCTTTTTCTATATCAAATTCCTGATTCATATACTTTGCTATTTCCTTATCATAAGCAAATATACCTATATAAGGGGTCACAAACTCTCCTTTTTTAACAAAATCCTCTATTATAGGTTTTGCAATATTTATAGGTATCGCAAAACCTATTCCTTCTGCGCTTGCTACTTTTACTGTATTTATCCCTATTACCTCTCCTTTTTGATTCAGAAGAGGACCACCGCTATTTCCCGGATTTATGGATGCATCAGTCTGGATGAGGTCCTCCATAAACACGACCTCTCCTTTTTCATTATTTATACTTATAGTTCTATCCAATGCACTTATTATCCCTGATGTTACCGTCCTTTGAAATTGAAGCCCTAAAGGATTACCTATAGCTATAGCAGGTTCTCCGACTTTTAGTTCTTGACAGTCCCCAAATTCGGCATAAGGAAGATTGACAGCATTTATCTTTACTACAGCCATATCCAATATAGGATCAGACCACAATGTTTCTCCTTCAAGTATCTGCCCATTCTCTAAAGTAACCAGCAATTCATCCGGTTCACCGCCTGCTACATGATGATTTGTCAATATATATCCAGATGAATGTACAATAACTCCCGAACCTACTCCCCGCTTTTCAACCGGGTTAGGATCCAATGCTGACCGTTTTTCTATACTTACTGTGGATATGCCTACTACTGCCGGCATAACCTTTTGTGCAACAGCTTGTTCTATATTTACCTGGTCAGTTGTTTGAATGTTTATCCTTTGGGGTGGTATTTCGTTCTGGTAATCAATAGGCCTTCTAGGCGTCTCTTGTCTATCAACCATTGATGGAACTATATTCAGTAAAATAACAGCAGTCAATATGGTAGATACTACCGCGATCAATATATTTGAAACAATAAAACGATTTCTACTACTGCTCATATCCCAAATTACCACCTTTTACAGCCTTTTTATCTATTATTCCAATACATCTAATTTAAAATACATAGAAAAAAGCTGACTGTAAATAACAATCAGTCAGCTTTGATTCTCCTCATCTGAGCTCCTAACTCAATCAATTTATTCTCAAAATTTTCATAGCCCCTGTCAATATATTTTAAATTGCCTATCTTAGTCTCTCCTTCTGCAATCAATCCAGCTATTACCAACGCAGCCCCTGCCCTTAAATCTGTGGCGATAACCGGTGCAGCAGAAAGTCTCTCTATTCCCTCGATAACGGCAACTCTATCCTCAATCTTTACCTTAGCACCCATCTTTTTTATTTCCTCTATATGCTTATACCTAGCTTCCCATACACTTTCAACTACCAAACTTGTTCCCTCTGCAACCGAAAGCAGTACAGATATAGGCTGCTGCAAATCAGTAGGAAAGCCCGGGTAAGGCAAGGTTTTTACAGTCACACTCTTGGGTCGAGAATCAGATGTGACTCTGACAGCATCGCCATACTCACGTACTTTAACACCCATTTCCATAAGTTTTGCAGATATAGATTCTAAATGCTTGGGTATTATATCCTTTATAACCACATCTCCCTTAGTAGCAGCTGCAGCTATCATAAATGTCCCTGCTTCTATCTGATCAGGAATAACCATGTAAGTACATCCATGTAGAGATTCTACACCATTTATTCTTATTGTGTCAGTCCCTGCCCCTTTCACATTTGCCCCCATGCAATTCAAAAAATTGGCTATATCTACCACATGGGGTTCTTTAGCCGCATTTACTATTGTAGTAGTACCCTCTGCCAACACAGCTGCCAACATTATATTGATAGTAGCACCAACGCTTACCACGTCAAGATATATCTCACTCCCATACAACCTATCCGCTTCAGCTGTTATTACTCCGTGCTTCATAGTAACCTTTGCACCTAATGACTCAAAACCCTTTATGTGCTGGTCTACCGGACGCTCCCCGATTTCACATCCCCCCGGATATGAAATCCTCACCTTTCCATACTTTCCAAGCAATACTCCCATCAAATAATAAGAGGCTCTAAGTTCATTTACCATGTCACAAGTAGCCTCACAACAATTTATAGATGTAGGGTCAATAACAACCTTTCCCTTCCTATCAAAATCCACTTTAATACCCATATCACGCATTATATTTATCAAAATCAATACATCACTTATATACGGCACTTTCTCTATAACACTTACATCGTTTGCCAGTAAAGCCGCAGGTAGTATGCCTACTACTGCATTTTTTGCACCACTAACACTTACTTCCCCTTCTAATCTAGCTCCCCCTGTAATCAATAGTCTTTCCAATTTACAATCCTGATAATATCTATATTAACAGGAACTTCACCTCCCAGCTTCAACTTTTGCTATATATAATTTTTATATAAGTAAAAAAACATTATTTACTTTTTTAAAATAAGTTGGATTCCCCTATCCCATTATTGATGAAATTTTCAGCATCTGATGCTGATATACAGACATTCCAATTCATTATAACATATAATTCACATGATATAAGATTATATTTTATTAATTTTATAAAACATCTGCTATCTCCTCTAGTTTGGTACCTGTTATCTCTCTGATACAATCTTCAAATCTCATCCCTTGCCCTAATCGGTTTAAAATATCCATCAATTTTTGCTGCCCGTACTGATCAACTATTCTCTTGACTATTAAAAATGATTTTCTATAAGCCTTGTCATCATCTAGAGCTATAAATCTATCGGTCAAATCATCTATAGTGTAATAAATATCCTGCTCCTCTATTTCAGGGTGCCATTCATTTTTTAGCAGTTGGTATTCAGCATATAAAGCAATGCCCTCAGTAAACCACAAAGGATAATTTCCATTGGTTATTTCATCCACAACTAAATGTGTAAACTCATGCAGCACAACCCCACTTTCATCGATCACCTTAAAAGCATCTTCAGAATTGATATCTTCCCCTGCCCATTCTCTTGGAGATAAAATCAATATCCTTCCTTTGCTGTATGCACCCATAGTCTTTTTATATGAAAGCACACCTATATCCCGATTCAATCGGTAGGAATCTTGGTATATGATCAATTCCGTACCCCTTTCAGGTGAATAAGACAAAAAGCTGGATACCTGATCATATGACTGCTCTGCTATTTGGAGCATCGAATCCACATACATACTATCATTTCGTTTGTATTTCACAATGAAATTTTCGCTTTTCTTTGTTGAATATGTGTCATAGTTACCAGCAGTGCTTATATTCTGAATTTGTCTGAATATAGGGTAGGATTTGACAAAAAAACAATCCTTGAAATTGGATATAAAGATCAAAGATAAAAAGACAAACACAAAAATCAAAAATGTAGTCTTTCTCTTAAACCTCATCGATACACCCCTTCTTTACATGAACCATTTAAAGAAAAACAAATAAAAATATCCAAATATATTATACAGTATTGTTATGTTAACTTCATTGGTAATTAATGTGTCCTTAATGACAAAAAAAAGAAACAGCTATTGATAGCTGTTTCTCATTTTAAGTTGGTTAAAGGATTTACCGGTCTTCCATTCTTTATTACCTCAAAATGCACATGTGGACCAGTGCTATTGCCTGTACTACCCATTTTAGCTATTAATTGACCCTTTCTCACCCTGCCGCCCGATGATACTAAAAGTCTACTGCAGTGGGCATATCTAGTTTTTATCCCTCCTCCATGATCTATTAAAATCATCCGTCCATAACCACCTGACCATCCTGCTTGTATCACTACCCCACCATCACTAGCATATATCGGAGTACCTACAGGAGCGGCTATATCCACCCCCTTGTGGAATCCTCCCCATCTGGGCCCAAACCTGGAAGTTATTCTTCCCCTCGCCGGCATCCCTAATATGCCTGTCCCTTTTTTAGGCGGTAGAGGTTTAGTTCCTTCTGCAACTATTTCAGTTACAGGCTGCTCAACAACTTTTTCACTTATTATTTTTCTGGCTACTTCTACTCCATTGTGTTTTTCTACCTCAGCCACTACTTGTTTTTGTCCATCTTCTCCTTTTTTTAGCACCTTTGACTCATTTTTATACATGTCAGATGTCTGCTTTACTTGTTTTTCATAGGGTATACTGTCTATGTATTCAATCACTTCAACAGTCTTAACGCTTATAATACTTTTAGGTATCACTAGCTTTATCTTTTCTCCCGGCTTTATTAGCTCTGAATCTAAAAGTCTAGGATTTGCCTTCTTAAGGTCATCCACCCTCATATCATTTTCTCTGGCAATGGACCAAAGAGAGTCCCCTTCTTTTATAGAATATTCCTTTATATCATCTGTTCCTAACGCTATCTTTTTATAGGCCTTGTCCTCATCCTGTATGTTGCTATATTCTACAGGAATATTCTTTATCTCTATATCCTCAACGATAGAAACGTCTTTTATCTCGTTTTCTGCACCCTTTACCGCTTCTATATATGGTTTTTTAATATTATCAATAATCTGTTCTGCAGCCTGTTTGTTCTTCACTATAGCTATGGTTTCACCATCAACCACTATTGCAGCACCATTAACTTTTATATCTATAACAGCCTTTATATTCTCCTCTAGTTCTTGTTCACTTGTAAGTTCTATCTTACCAACACTGACTGGCTTAATGTTCATATCCTGGGATATAACTGCTTCTGTACCATATTGTTGCTGAAACCCATCCTTGATATCTTTGATCAGCTTTAAAACCTGCTCCTTATCAGATACAATCCCTAGATGATTTTCACCTAGACTCACCTCATAAGCACCTGTCATTTGTTCCTGAACATTGTAGTATGCTTGTACCTTGTCTTGGTTGCCTACAGCAGCCATCAATACAACTGCTATGAGACAGGAGGCTATTACAATAGCTGCCTTATTCTTTACAAAATTCCTTGTTGTATTGATAAGAAATTCTTTGCTTAAAAACTCCCTATACCCTTTGAAACCTTTAAAATTCAAACAATACAAGGGTTTTAATAGATTATGCTCTTCTTTTTTGATGTTTTTCCCTTTCACTAAACATAGCCTTCGGGTGTTATTATCTGCATATCCTTGCTCAGCAAAAATCTTTCTAATCATCTTCAGCCATAATTTTTTATTCAAAATTCTCTTAGCCCCTTGAGTCAACTTATCCTTAATTGTAAATTCAGGCCTCCCAGGCAATATCTTTGCCGCTACAGCTTGGCCAAAACCTTTATATGTAAATACACCTGTCGTCTTGGTTTTAATTCTCGGGTCTTTTTCTGTAAGCTTTGCTTTAGGCTTTAATCTTCTTTTATCGGTCATGACCTTGGTCATCCGGTCACTTAATCTATAATGCATATATTACCCTCATCCCCCTCCTTTCCAATACTCTGGAAGGCATTTAAGCTACAGACTTAAATAATATTAACACCCTATTACAAATATATTACAAAAATATTACACATATGTATATTCTACATCAATTCGTAAAATCCTCCTTAAAAAAATTTTTTTACATCCTTATTTTACCTTGTAAATATAAAAATATTCATCAGCTCAATCATCCATCAGCCACCCAGTAAAAAAATCATCTAACTTCTGTCCTGAAACTTGTTCACAAACATCGATAAATTCTTGGGTAGAGGATATACCAAAGGCATTATTTCTATAATAAGTCATCATTATATCTTTGAACACATCGTCCCCTAAACTTTTCCTCAAGCTATCCAGCATCATAGCTCCTTTTGCGTAAACCAGCGAATCATAATCCGTCATATTTTCAAATTCATCTACAGGTTTCAATATGATTTCTTTTTGCTCCTTATCTTTTGCCCTATTTCTATCATATTTATCCACTATCATACTTTTAAATATCTCATCTCTCATTTGCTTTCCATATACCTGTTCAAAATATATCATAGTAGAATACTCAGTCAGGCTTTCATCTAGCCATGCCTCCTCTATCTCATTATTGCCTACCGTGCTATACCACCATTGATGTGCAGTCTCATGTGCTATTACATATTCTAAAAGAAATTTGGAAGCATCATTATAAAGACTTTTATCTATCATTACAACATTAGGATACTCCATTCCTCCTATAAAAAAATCCGTTTGTACTACTGAAAACTGTCCATATGGATAATCTCCAAAATATTCATTAAATACATCTATTGCATCAGATGCGTACTTCAATGCCCTTTCCCCAAAATCTTTTGTAAAATAGTAAGAATGCACCTGGATATCTTTTAAGCTTTTTGATGAAACCATAAATTTATCACTTGCAATAAAAGCAAAATCTCTTACAGCTAAAGCTTTTATATCCCAAGTGGTCAGATCTCCCCGTTCTTTTTTATCCATTACATTTCCGGTAGAGGCAATAATCCAGCTAGAAGGCGCAGTAATTTTTACATTATAATTTGCCACATGACTGTAAAAGGGGTCTCCAATAGCATAATAAGGGTATTTGCTCCAACCAGTATCATCGTATACACACAGCACAGGATACCAGTTTGCCGAATTGATGGTAAAATCACCGTAACCAAATCTGCCTAAGCTATTGGGAAGTTTAACAATGTATTTTATATCTATGTCCAACTCATCTAAAGGTTTAATCTTATCTTTAAGCTGCAATTCAAGTATAGTTTCTCCTTGACCGGATATGGAGTATTTTGCACCCTTGCCGTTCACCTCTATTTTATCTATTTTGATGTGACCTGAATTAAATCCGTTTGGATATGCCCTTTTCAAATCCTGCTCTTCGAAAGGTGCAGTATCTTGGCTTTTGTATGCATTAGGGTAAAGATGAAAATAAATGCTTTCTAGTTCGGTACCTTCATTATTGACATACTTGATTTTCTGCATTACATCCAGCTTTTTTAAATCGGTATCAAGAACCACATCCATAAAATATTCATTTAGCCATTCCGATGCTTTGATCTCCCGTTGGCTGAAATTATCCTCTAATAATTGTTTTGATTTGTTTTTATCTGCAGTATTCAAAAATATATTTATACAAACAAATAATATAATCAGTATCAATGTAATTATGATTATTTTTACAAAACCATCTTTTTTAATAAAGAAAACCTTCATGCAACGTACCTTCTCCTCCCCACTATCCATATACTATATTTACGCATATTTAAACGATATATGCATGATCAATTTTAAAGTTAATATCATCACCAACGTCATCAAAGTTTGGATTTAACCATTAAACGAGAACATATATAGAAGAGTTGTTGCTATGCTTATAAATACAGCAGTATCAGGAGTATATAATACCCTCCGTGCTCCGCAATCTGTCGCACTATATTATATACAAATACTAGGTATAGTGCGGCACATTAGTCGCAGCTTCGGGTATTATATGCTCCCTTTACAGAGGTTTAATTTAACCACTGAACAGGGACTTATATGCAAGGTAAATGAATTGCTTATAAATAATGACACAGAGGGACTGTCCCCTTGTGTCAACACATATGGTTAACATAAAATAATAAGTGGGTTAGATATATAATCTCCTTCCAAAACTTAAAAAGCCAGTCGCATAATATAAACGACTGGCTTTTTAATATTCTGGAGCTGGTGATGGGACTTGAACCCGCAACCTGCTGATTACAAATCAGCTGCTCTGCCGATTGAGCTACACCAGCATTATATGGCGACCCGGAAGGGACTCGAACCCTCGACCTCCAGCGTGACAGGCTGGCATTCTAACCAACTGAACTACCGGGCCATTTTATAATGGTGACCCCTAGGGGACTCGAACCCCTGATACCGCCGTGAAAGGGCGATGTCTTAACCACTTGACCAAGGGGCCACAATATGGTGACCCATCGGCGACTCGAACGCCGGACACCTTGATTAAAAGTCAAGTGCTCTACCGCCTGAGCTAATGGGTCACGGAGCGCAAAAATTGCGGCTCACAGTTTAATATATTACTACAGCTTATTATTTATGTCAACACCTATTTCAAACTATTTTACTAAATTCGCATCATTCATTATATCTCATGCCTTACTATAGTCTGCTTTCTCTCCGGTCCTACAGATACAATGGATATTTTGCTACCGCTCAATTCCTCTATCCTGTTTACATATTTTTTTGCATTTTCCGGTAATTGATCAAAATCAGTAACACCCGTAATATCCTCTGTCCAACCATCCATTTCTTGATAAACAGGCTCGCATTGTGCAAGTGTCTCAAGACTTGCAGGGAAATCTTCTATTATTTTATCCCCTATTTTATAACCGGTGCATATCTTGAGTTTATCAAACCCGCTGAGAGTATCCAACTTTGTCAGTACTATATCTGTTATTCCACTTATTCTTACAGCATATTTTACTATCACAGCATCAAGCCATCCACATCTCCTAGCCCGACCGGTAGTTGTTCCATATTCATGCCCTTTATCTCTTATCGTTTCTCCAATTTCATCCGATAGCTCGGTAGGGAAAGGTCCCTTTCCAACTCTTGTAGTATATGCCTTTACTATACCCACTACCTTGTCTAAAGCAGATGGGGCCGCACCTGTACCTATGGAAACACCCCCGGATATAGGATGAGAAGATGTAACATAAGGATATGTTCCCATATCAATATCCAATAAAGTTCCTTGAGCTCCTTCAAATAATATATCTTTCCCCTGTTGCATATATGAATGCACCAGTGCTGAGGTATCGGCAACATATTTTTTTACTTTTTCTGCATATCCCAAATACTCCTCCAAAATAGACTGATAATCTAATGGATCTGCATCATATAATAGTGTAAATAGTTTGTTCTTTTCTTCAACATTATATTTTAATCGGCTGGCAAATACTTCTTTATTGAAAATATCACATACCCTTATCCCAGTTCTAGATACTTTATCCATATAGGCAGGGCCTATCCCTTTTTTAGTGGTACCTATATCGTTATTACCTTTATTGTTTTCGGACAATATATCCAACTTTATATGATAGGGAAATATCAAATGAGCCCTATCACTTATTCTCAAGTTTTCAACACTAATACCTTTTGACTCTATATATTCTATCTCTTCTATCAACGCTTTAAGATCTATAACTACACCATTTCCTATAACACATATCTTGTCTTTGTACATTATCCCTGATGGAATAAGATGTAATTTTAGCTGTTTATTTTCAACTTCTATAGTATGACCTGCATTGTTTCCACCTTGGTATCGTACAACAATGTCCGCTTTCTGTGCTAAATAATCAGTAAATTTACCCTTACCCTCATCGCCCCACTGTGCTCCTATAACCGCTAAATTAGACATTAAAACACCTCTCCTATAACTAAACCAATATTTTTTTCAATATATCTCTAGCAACAAGTACACCGGATGCAGAAGCTTGTGCCAAACCTCTGGTCACACCTGCACCATCACCAGCTGCATAAAGATTTTTTATCTCAGTTTCCAAGTTATTGTTCAACTCTACTCTAGATGAATAGAATTTAACTTCAACACCGTACAGCAACGTATGTTTAGAATATACTCCAGGCGCCACCTTATCCAGGGCTTTAAGCATCTCAATTATGTTTCTAAGATGTCTATAAGGCAGTACCAAACTAAGATCTCCTGGGGTAGCATCCTTTAAAGTAGGTGTTACCAAACATTTATTTATCCTACCGGGAGTAGATCTCCTGCCACTCAAAAGATCCCCTAATCTTTGAACGATCACACCTTCTCCCAACATATTAGCCAGGGTAGCTATATACTTACCATAGGCTATAGGCGACTTGAACGGTTCTGTAAATTCTTTACTTACCAAAAGTGCAAAGTTAGTATTCTCGGTTTTTTGTCCTGCATAACTATGTCCATTAACCGTTCTTATCCCGTCATTATTTTCTACCACAACTTCCCCAAACGGATTCATACAAAAAGTACGCACCTTATCATCAAAGGATTTTGTATAATATATGAGTTTGGACTCGTATACCACATCAGTAAGATCTTTCATTATTACAGCAGGTACTTCTACCCTTACTCCTATGTCCACTGCATTATTTATAGTGTTTAACCCTAACCTCTGCGTCTGCCATTTAAACCACTCTGCTCCCTCTCTTCCCGGAACAGCTACCACAAAATCAGCAGTGTATACACTACCATCCTCTGTTTTAACACCCCTTATGCTGCCATTCTCTTTTATCAGATCCTTTACAGATACCAATGTCTTTATATCAATCTTTGTTTTTAAATAATCTTGCATTCTTTTTAATATTTCAAAACATTTATCAGTGCCTAAATGTTTTATTACGGCAGGAACCAGCTTTAAATCTGCGGCCGCCGCTTTTTTTCTGATTTCTCTTATCTTCTCTTTGTCCGTACCATGAACTTTGGTAGTCCCTCCGAACTTTACAAATATGTCATCTACATAACCTATCAGCGAAGCAAGCTCCTGCTTTCCCGTATATCTATCCAACACTCCGCCAAAATCAGTAGTCAAAGTAAGCTTTCCGTCACTAAACGCACCTGCTCCCCCCCAACCACTCACTATTGAACAAGGGTTACATTTTGCGCATTTTGTTCCACTTGATTTTATAGGACACATCCTTCCTTCAATGTGTCTCCCCTTTTCAAGCAGCAATATCTTGAGTCCTTCCTTTTTTTGAATAAGTTCCAAAGCTGTAAAAATACCGGCAGGACCTCCGCCAACAATAATTACATCATAAGTATTACAGCTACTCATATCAATCTCCCTCACATCGTTTATTAGGGATAATCGGAAAGTCACTTTTATCCTATTATATAGTAGCAGATATGCATTGTTCCGTCAATCAAATCCGAATAATTTTTCGCTTTTTTAATTTAATATTCGAATATGCGTATATAAATATCAAGGGTTTTCCAATAAAAATTAACTGTTTGGTTTCCGTTGGGTTAAATCAGGTTAGAGAAGAAATATTCAATGAGGGTTCTTTGTTTAAGATTAAAGGTGGGAAGAATAATTTTAAAGTTTAAAAAAGTTAGGAAACTATGAGCATTTTTTCTCGGTTTCCTAACTTTTTTAAAACTTTAAATTGCTTCTATAAAAATACAGATGCTATTTAGCTATTTAGATTGATTTCCCTTGCTTGCAAAAAATTCATTTAAATCTTTTATCAATGGTTCTGGATCCAGCCCATGTACTACGCAAGCAGCTTCGATACTTTCTCCACTTGCAGACGGACAACCTACACAGTGCATACCGTGTTTCATAAATATTTCAGCTGTCTCGGCGTCCCTTCTCAATACATCTATTATTACAGTCTTACCTGTCACCTTGTCCATGTTCCAACCTCCTTGCTTATATTTTGTGTTGTTATAATATCATTTACTTACATTATTATCAACTATGATACGCTTGAATCTTTCTATTTATCCAGCCCTTTTGCACAGATCTTTTCAGCAGCATCTTTATCGATTATAAATGTTATATTAGGATGTAACTGCAGTATAGATGCAGGCACCTGCTGGGTGATATCCCCGAACAATGCTTCATATATCGCATCAGATTTATCTTTTCCGCTGCACAATAAAATTATTTGTTTGGATTTCATTATGGTCTTTATACCCATTGAAATAGCTTGCCTTGGAACTTTTTCTGCAGACTCAAAGAATCTTGCATTTGCCTCTATAGTTCTACTGCTCAAATCCACTACATGAGTCAAGGAATCTAACGAAGCCCCCGGCTCGTTAAATCCTATATGTCCATTATGTCCTATCCCCAACAATTGAAGGTCTATCCCTCCGCTGTTCGCTATTGCTTGTTCATATTGTGCACAAACTTCATTTAGATTATCTAAATTCCCCTTTGGCACATGTGTATTTTCTTTATCAATATTTATATGGTCAAAGAGATTTTGGTTCATAAAATATCTGTAACTGTTTTGATCATTTTCATCTAAGCCTGCGTACTCATCAAGGTTAAAGGTAGTAACCTTTGAAAAATCAACCAAGCCTTCCTTATTCATATGAGCGAGTTTATTATATGTCCCTACAGGTGTGCTCCCGGTAGCAAATCCTAATACACTATCTGGTTTGCATATTACTTGCCTTGCAATAATGGCAGCCGCTCTATCGCTCATTTTTTGATAGTCTTGTTCTATCACAATTTTCATACCAACAACCTCCAATTTATATATGGAATAAATAAATTTGCATATGAATATAATATCACATGATTTTTTTAATTTAAAGTACTTTTCACACTTAGTATATAAAAAAATTATAAATAAAATACAGTTTGTGTGCATTAAAAAAATAAGTTTTTAAAATGTATGTAAATCGCTAGAACTATTGCCCTCATGTTTAATTTATTCGTATTGAAAACAAGTAAAAGTATGATATTATATAAATACACTTATCATCCATGAAAGGAATTTATATATGCCTGATTTGATATTAAAAAATGATACTGGTGAAAAAGGTGTTACCATAATACAAAATACCTTCATAGATGAATATATGCCCAAAGCAAACGGCGAATTTGTAAAGGTATATCTCTATGGGCTTCGCAATTTATACAATGGAAAACAAGATATATCAAATTCACAAATAGCTAGCGATTTGGACATGCTTGAATCAGATGTAATAAGAGCATGGAAATATTGGAATAAAAAAGGGGCTATATCCTTAGTTGAAAAAGAAAACAGTATTACAATTGAGTACAGGAGATTGGAAGACACCCCGCCTCTTTCAAATAATATTGTGCTTCATACTCGGCCCAATTATTCACCGAAAGAAATAAGTATATATATCAAAAACAGCGAACAAATACGATTGCTATTTAAAACAGCAGAACAAAAATTGGGTAAAATGCTTACACAACAGGATACCAGTATATTGTTCAGCTTATATGACTGGCTCAGACTACCAGTAGAAGTCATAATAATGCTTTTAGAATATTGTTCAAGCATGGATAAGAGAAATATGAGATACATTGAAAAAGTAGCTATACAATGGTCAGAGCTTGGTTTAAACACTGTAGAAAAGGCCGAACAATGGCTTAAAAAAGAAGAAATGCGCAACAAAGATATCAAAAAAATAATGAGTTCTTTGGGTTTGCACAGGTTCCCCACAAAGTTCGAAATGGAGTACATGGACAAATGGATGAAAAAATGGTGTTTTTCCATCGATGTTATACTTGCGGCTTGTAGTGCAACAATCAACACAAGCAATCCGAGTTTTAAATACATAGATGCCATATTATATCACTGGTATCAAAACAATATAAAGACCAAAGAAGAAGCATATAACTTTATGAATGAATTTAGAAAAAAGAAAACGGCGAAAAAACCCAGCAAGAATAAATTTCACAACTTTTCAGAACGAGATTACGATTTTAAAGAGCTAGAGAAAAAAATCATAGAAAAGAATTTGAAGATGTTTGGTGGTTGATTATGAATAAAGATATATATAAAAAAGTGATGGACAATTATCAACAAAAAAGAGATGCAAAAGAAATAGAATTAAACAATAGAAAAAAAGAAATATACTTTAATATACCTAGGATAAAAGAGATAGACCGAATGATTTCAGAAACAGGGATAAATATCTCAAAGTTATTGATAGAAAATAATTCTAAACAACACCAAATTATTGAAAAAATGAAAAAACGGATATTCGAACTCAAATCCGAAAAAGCCCAATTGCTTTTAGATAAAAATTATCCGGCAGATTATCTAACCATTAAGTATGACTGTGAACAATGTCAAGATACCGGCTACATAGGAAATAAGCAATGTAAATGCCTTAAACAATCTCTGATAGATTATGCATATTCTCAATCAAATATAGGTGAAAGGCTGTTACAGGAAAATTTCGATAATTTCGATATAAGCCTATACTCTAATCAAACTTCAGACAGTCAAAAGATATCTCCTAGACAAAATATGGAGAATATATTCTATTATTGTATAAAGTTTGTCCAGGATTTTGATAATTCAAACCAAAACTTATTGTTTTACGGGAAACCAGGACTAGGCAAAACTTACCTTTCCAACTGCATAGCAAAAGATCTGTTGGACCAAGGGAAAATAGTAATATATCAAACTGCATTTAAATTGTTCGACATAATTCGCAAGTTCAGATTCAGCAATGCTACCGGACAACAGTTTGACTTGGCCAGCTTACTTACTTGCGATCTATTGATTATTGATGACCTGGGAACAGAGCTTACAAACTCGTTCACCAATTCAGAACTTTTCAATATAATAAATACAAGACTTCTAGATTGCAAAAATACAATAATATCTACAAATCTTGACTTGAACGAACTGATGTCCAATTACTCTGAAAGGATCATATCCAGGATACTAGGAAACTTTCAAATATTTAAATTCTATGGCAACGATATAAGAAAGAGGGGTTTTTAAATTAAATCCCCTCTTGTCCAATCAAGTTTGCAAACTTAGTAAATTGCTCCAGCCATACCAATTTAACCGTTCCTGTAGGCCCATTCCTCTGCTTTGCTATTATAACTTCTCCTATATTTTTAAATTCAGTATCAGGATTATAATATTCATCTCTATACAAAAACATAACAACGTCTGCATCCTGTTCAATCGCTCCCGATTCCCTCAAATCACTCAGCATCGGTCTATGATCATTTCTAGCTTCTGGTGCACGGCTTAACTGTGATAATGCCACTACAGGCACATCTAATTCACGAGCCAGGGATTTTAAAGATCTGGATATTTCGGATATTTCCTGTTGTCTGTTCTCTGTTCTTCCCCGTCCCTGCATCAACTGAAGATAATCAATTAATATCAATTGAACATCATGCTCCAACTTGAGTCTCCTTGCCTTTGATCGCATTTCAACCACATTTATGCCAGCTGTATCATCTATAAAAATAGGCGCTTCAGACAAAGGGGCTACCGACATAGCAAGCTTAGGCCAATCATTTTCATCCAAATCCCCTGTCCTAAGCTTATGGCTATCTATATTAGCCTCTGCACACAACATCCTGTTTACCAATTGTTCTTTGGACATCTCTAAACTGAATATTGCAACAGGTATATCTTTTTGAACAGCTGCATATTGTGCTATATTTAATGCAAATGCAGTCTTACCCATGGATGGTCTGCCTGCTACCAGGACTAAATCTGATTTCTGTAATCCTGAGGTCTTCCTATCAATATCTATAAATCCTGTAGGCACACCGGTTATTTTGTTTTGATCTGCATATAACTTTTCTATCTTATTAAAGCTTTCAAGCAGTACGCTTTTTATGTGGGTAAATGCACTTTTGCTTCTTCTTTGGGATATGTTGAAAATATGCTTTTCAGCTTCATTTAATATATCATCCACTTCTTGTGAAGCTCCATAACTGATCTTTATTATGTCATTGGCAGCAAAAATAAGTTTTCTCAATATTGCCTTGTTTTCTACTATCTCTGCATAATACCTCACATTAGCCGTTGTAGGAACACTATTTACCAGCCTGGTAATATAAGTTATTCCACCCACGTCTTCCAGCTCATTTTTATCCCTCAGATAATCTACTATAGTGACAAGATCTACTGGAGTACCCTCATCATACAAGTCCAAAACTGCTTCAAACAAAATCTTATGTGCATCCAGATAGAAATCATCTCCCTTTAGCAGTTCAGAAACTTCAGATATAGCTTCTTTATCCAACAACATAGAACCGAGCACTGAATACTCGGCCTCTACATTATGAGGGGGAACCATTTGTATCTCCTGAGCCATGTTTTCACCTCTTGCCCTTCAAAATAAAACAATATATATGTACTCGGTACAGCTGTTTCTTGCTAATATAATATCTTAATAGAAGATTAGTGAATTGCTCATAAATAATAAATTATTCAAACACCACATCCATAACATCCTCTATCCTTTTAGCGGTAATTATCTCTATATCCTCAAGATCTTCAGGAACATCATCCTTATTTTCAAAAGGTATTACAACTTTTTTAATGCCTGCCCGAGAAGCACCATAAATCTTTTCAAATATACCTCCTACAGGTTTTATATTGCCTTGTATCGAGATTTCACCTGTAACTGCTATGTCCTGCCTTATGGGTTTCTGTTTAAGGGCACTCAAAATCACAAGACATATTGCGGCACCTGCAGAGGGTCCGTCTATATTACCGCCGCCTATGGAATTTACATGTATATCATAATCACCGATGAATTCACCGGTCAACTTTCTTATCACAGAAGCAGCATTTATCACAGAATCTTTAGTCATGCTACCTGCTGTATCATTGAATCTTATATCGCCTTCACCCTTATTTCTAGCGGAAAAAGCTATTGATTCAAATTCTATGATAGAACCCATATACCCTGATACCCCTAACCCGAATATTTTCCCAATCTGGGCAGTTTCTTGGGGGGCAACTTTTTCATAAGGTGTCAGTCTGCTTACCCGTACCACTTGAAATACATCTTCAGCTGTAACATGTAATTTCCCCACTTCTATATCCGGTCCTTTTGCATATAAAGCCATTCCATAAGCATCTGCAAGCATATTAACTGCTTTTCTGCCCTCAAAGGTATAACGGCTGATCAATTCAGGCACATCTTCATCCAATATTATATTAAGTTTGTCTGCCGCATTTATCACAATCCTTTGTATGTCATCAACAGTCAGCGGTTCAAAAAAAACCTCTGCTGCCCTTGATCTTAAAGCAGGATTAATATCTTCCGGCTGCCTAGTAGTAGCTCCTATCAATATAAAATCAGCCGGTGCTCCTTCATCAAACAGCTTTTTTATGTATCTAGGAATACTGTCATCATCAGGATCATAATATGATGAGTCAAATCTCACCCGTTTTTCTTCCAGTACTTTTAATAATTTATTTTGTAAAAATAGGTCTAACTCACCTATCTCATCTATAAAGAGCACTCCCCCATGGGCATCAGTAACAAGTCCGGTTTTAGGTTCAGGTATACCAGTTTCTGCAAGCTCCCTCTTGCTGCCTTGGTATATAGGATCGTGTACTGAACCTAGAAGAGGGTTAGTTATCTCCCTAGGGTCCCACCTCAAAGTTGTCCCATCCACCTCGATAAAAGGTGCATCCTGCCTGAACGGAGTATATTTTATGCTCTTAGCCATCTCCAAGACCAGCCTAGCTGCAGTAGTCTTGCCTATACCTGGAGGACCGTAAATCAGTATATGCTGAGGATATGGAGATGCAAGTTTGCTAATCAATGCTTTTATAGCTCTTTGCTGACCGACTATTTCATCTATACTGGAAGGCCTTAAAAGATCCAGTATGTGATGGGAAAGTTTTTTATTCTCCTTATTCTCCAATATGGCATATTTTTTAAGGGTGTTAGCATTTTCCGGACCTGCATTCTTCTTTAAAATCTGGAGTTTCATCTCCTCCATATACTTATGCTGCCTTTTTTCCAACTTTTCAGCTATTTGCCTTTGTATCCGGGTTTCAACAGTTCTCCTGGCCAATATTTCGGAAATCTCTTCTTCAATATCATTCATTATTTCAGGTATATCATCCATTCTGGGAACACCTTGGATGGAATCATCCTCAAAAATGATCTTGTGAAGAGCAAGCACCCTCTCTTCCAATATATTAGATCTTATCATATTGTCTAATTTCATTTTTTCTACTTTCTTTTCTAGTTTCCTGCTTCCAAATATCTTATCAATCAATTTATATAAAGCATCTATCTGCTTTTCCATATGCTTTAAATCTATATCTATATTTGGACTATTCTGCTGTTCCGGGATGGTTTTCAATTATCATTCCCCTTTCTACTCTTCCACGACTTTTACAATTACCTGGGCGGTTACTTCAGGGTATATTCTGATTTCCACCTTTTGAGAACCTAAAGTTCGTATCGGCTCGTCCAAATCAATTTTTTTCTTATCTATATCAAAATCAGTCTGTTGTTTTATTGCTTTTGATATATCAAGGCTGGTAACCGAACCAAAAAGTCTTCCTCCCTCTCCTGCCTTCGCTTTAATATTTATAATCTTACCTTCCAATGCTGATGCCAACTTACATGCGTTCTTATGCTCCTTCTTTTCTTTTTTCGCTAAAGCTTTCTTTTGTTCATTTAAAACTTTTAAATTGCCTGAATCAGCCTGAACGGCTAATTTCTTGGGCAATAAATAATTTCTAGCATACCCATCATTAGCGTTTACTACATCGCCTTTTTTCCCCAATCCTTTTATATCTTTCATTAAAATAATCTTCATTCTTTCTCCTCCTCTTTTAGGTATTCTAACACAAGAGATCTTATCCTCTGTTTTGCTTGTTCAATGCCAATACCCTTAAGCTGGGCGCCTGCTATGCTAAGATGCCCTCCTCCCCCAAGCTTTTCAAGTATTAATTGCACATTTATATCTCCAAGGGATCTGGCACTTATTATTGTGCCATCTTCATCTCCATACAACACAAAAGATGCCTTAATACCCCTTATATTTATCAGTTCATCTGCTGCTTGAGCAACAATTAACGAAGGGTTCTCTACATCTTCAGGACATACAGAGATAACTATTCCCTCCTCTATCACCTCAGCGTTTTTTACCACCTCTGCCCTAGCAATAAATGTATTTAAATCATCCTGAAACAGCATTTTCACAGCAGTAGTATCTGCCCCTGCCCGCCTTAAAAATGATGCAGCTTCAAATGTCCTCACACCAGTCTTGAAAGAGAAATTCTTGGTATCTACTGTTATACCAGCCAATAATGCTAGGGATTCTATATTAGTAAGTTTAACCTTCTCAACTATATATTGCAGTATCTCAGTCACCAATTCGCTGGTGGATGATGAGTAAGGCTCCATATACATGAGTGTAGCATTCTCTATGGATTCTGTACTTCGCCTGTGATGATCCACAACAAATATCCTTTCCGTCTTTTTGAGCAAGGGAGGATATTCGGTAAAGCTAGGTCTATGGGTATCCACTACCGCCAACAAAGATTGTTCATTTATCATCTCATATGCTTGCTGCGGACTTACAAAAACATCATCATACTCCTCATCCTCTTCTATCTGGCTGATGAGTTTATCTATCAGCATAACCTTAGATCTGTCCAACACAATATACGCCTGCTTATCCAAGCTTTTTGCAGCCCTATATATTCCAAGCGCAGACCCTATGGCATCTAAATCCGGCATCTCATGACTCATTATAAACACTTTGTCTGACTGATTTATCAGTTCTCTAAGGGCATGAGCTATCACTCTGGATTTGACCTTAGTCCTCTTTTCGACCTCTTTGGTCTTACCTCCATAAAACATCAATTTATCCTTGCGCTTTACGACAGCCTGGTCACCCCCCCTGCCTAATGCAAGATCTAAAGCAGTTCTAGCATACTCGGCAGTCTCAGCCATGTTTTGCCCATCTGCTCCTATGCCTATGCTCAGAGTAACAGGAAATTTTGCACTGGTCTCAATATCTCTTATGTCATCTAGTATACTGAACTTTTTCTGCTGCTGCTGAAGTAGATAATAGTTTTGGAATACTGCTATATACTCATCTTTATCATACTTCTTCCATGAGCTTTTCAACATATTTGCCCACTGTGCTATTCTTTTATCTATTTCCGCTAAAACTGTAGTCTTATCCATTTCTTCAGTATTTTGCAATACCTCATCATAATTGTCTATCTGAATAAAACATACAACTGGCTTTTCATCTTCAAATCTCTCTTTTAGGTTAACATAATCGCTGATGTTTATCCAGTATAAAACCGCAATTCTTTTAGGGGATTTGTTGGTGCTTTTTATAATTGATGGATAACACAACACTTGATAGTACTTTTCCCTAAAATATACTTTTTTTATCTCAAGTTTATCCTTTTCAAATATTTTCTTAGGCAATAATTCAGGAACAAGTGAATGCAGCTCTTTATCTAATATATCCTGACCCGGCTCCAGCAAATTTAAAAAAGATGAATTATACCAACTTATCTTCCCGTCTTCTTCAATAACTACAAGAGGAATGGGTATATTGAATACCGATGCCTTTTTAGCTGTGTTCATGTTTTCAGTAAGATTCTCTACATATTCAGACCATTCCAATTTCCTTCTATAACTGCTTTTCCAATAATAATATGCTAAAAATAAAAGGAGAATTGTATTTGCAACTGCAATAGTTAAATTATATCTGAAAAATATTAATGTATTTATCAGTATAATCAACAAATAAAATTTAATCTCGGGAATATAAAATCTTTTAGAATTCTTTTTTTTCATAAACTACTCCTCCAGTTAAGGTGACAAGTTATTGTCATCTTTCCCGATTTTTCTTATATTGATGGGTTGATCCAACAACCCTATTATACTTAGAAACATCCCAAAAAATAATAGGATAAATACATCTATCAATATCCTCACAAATGGTATCAATTTTGACTTTCTTATATAAAAATCAATTACTGACAAACCTTGGATCGAAAATACAAATACAAGCAATACATAAGTAGAAGCAAACACTATATCAAAGTTATTCAACCCGAAGTAAGCACCTAAATAAGCCAATATATTTATCCCAAGCAATCCCCTGCCTGTCCCTCTCGGAAGCTTCCATTCACTAAATGGTGGTATATCCCTTACATCATATTTATACTTTTGTAAAACTTTTATTACAATAAAATAATTTAAAAAACTACAAGCTAAAGAATATATTATTATACCGGCTGGAATGACAATCCTGCTTAAATCTATAAAATCAAAATTATTATCTTTAAATTGCTCTATCATTCGTATAGTATTATTATCTATCCCTGCATTTTTATAATAGCTTATCGTTTGATTAAAAAACTCAAGCATTTGGCCAGCAAAATATTCAAATATATTAGTCCCTGTACTTAATGCAAATACCTCTATAGATACAGCTATAGATGCCAAAACAACTGCAGCACCCATTATTACAGTCCTAAACGAAGGATATTTTTTCTTTATAGCTATACCAAACACAATAGAAAGAGGTGTGGTTACTAATAGTATAAAAACGATTGACATAGCCGGCAGTGCCATCCCTAATAATATGACAGCAATAGCAAGAGATGCTATTCCAAATCTTATGTCCCATCTGTTTATCATAAATATGATAGGCACAGGTATAAACATCAAAATAAAGTTCAATATGGATACTGACAAAGCCATGGTAGCTATAGCCGCAATTGCTATTCCTGCCAGCATACATTCTAATATCGCTCGTAAATAGGGTTGTTTGTGCAAAACCTTCACCTCGTCTTTTTTAGTTATTTCTCCATTGAAATATTTTCCTATTAAAATAAGATCTATACTTTCTTATACCCTACCCCCTTGCAACAAATAACAAAAAAATACTTGATTTATATATTCTATATTTAACTGACAATTCCTCTGATGGTCTTTAGTTAGATAAAATATACCGGATACGATCCAAGAAATTTATAAAACTTGCATTTGCTATCGATGTAATCCAGTATCCCGTCTATATTTTCATCTACGCTACACCCCTGGAAATCAATAAAAAACATATACTGACCAAGCATCTTTTTCATGGGACGTGATTCTATCTTCGTGAGATTTATCCCAGCATCAGCAAAAATCCTAAGCACCTCATACAAGCTGCCTGGCCTATCATCCACAGAGAACACAATAGAAGTCTTATAATAAATTGATTTAGGATTATTGTTCTTGTCTATAACTACAAATCTGGTAGAATTATTATCATTATCTTGTATATCTTTGGCTAAAACTTTCAAACCATACCTCGAAGCTACAGCCTCTGATGCAATGGCGGCACAATATTTACCCCTTTCAGCAACCATGCTAGCAGCTTTTGCAGTGCTAAATGTCTGTTCTGCAGTAGGCTTGTTCAATTCTCTAATTATAAACTGCCTGCACTGAGCCAATGCTTGAGGGTGAGATAATATAGTTTTAATCTGTTTTAATGGCACTTGATGCGATGCAAGCAAGCTATGTCTTATGTTTAAAATAAATTCCCCACTTATGCAACATTCTACCTCATTTGCAAGCATATCTATTGTAACATTTACTGATCCTTCCAATGAATTCTCTATAGGTACAATAGCTTTACCTATCTCTCTATCATCTACAGAATAGATCAAATCCATTATAGTATCGTATTCAATTAGCTCACATTCACTACCTGCTACATGTTTACAATACAAAACAGCGGCCTTATGAGTAAAGGTCCCTTCAGGCCCCAAATAGCCTATCCTCATCACCCTTATCAAACCTCATTTTAGCAAATTAAGTTATTGTTTCATATCTTTTGAAAAGCTCAATTTTCCAAAGGTTTATACATAATTCCAAAATTTGTATATAAATAAGCTAACAACTGGAACATAGTAGATCCCATTGAAAATGTTGTTAATATTTTATATTTTTGTTCTTTCTTTGTCAAACTTAAAAAACAGGGACATGTGTGCACATGTCCCTGTTTTATCAATCGGTAGTATACGGTAGCAAAGCTATATTTCTTGCTCTTTTTATAGCACTAGTAAGCTGTCTCTGATGCTTTGCACAATTGCCTGTTATTCTTCTAGGCAGTATCTTTCCTCTCTCGGTGATATATCTTCTAAGCTTATTTATATCCTTATAATCTATATGTTCAGCTTTATCCGCACAAAAACTACAGATCTTTCTCTTTTTTCTATGCATAGGTCTTCTCGAATTCCTAGCTTCTGTCATCTGCTTTAAACCTCCTTTTTAAGCATTTTAAAATGGCAGGTCTTCCTCGTTATCTATATCCATAAAATCATCATCATTATCATTTTTAGGCATATCTTTTTCAAAATCATTCAGGTCACCGGGCTGTTGCTGCCTTGATTCTCCGCCTCCACCTAAAAATTGAACCTCATCAGCTACTATCTCTGTAACATATCTTCTCTGTCCTTCTTGATTCTCATAGCTTCTAGTCTGAATTCTTCCTGAAACTCCCGCCATTCTACCTTTGGATAGGTATTGGGCACACAACTCCGCTGTCTTTCTCCAAGTAACTATGGGAATAAAATCGGTCTCTCTTTGACCTTGACTGTTGGCAAAAGTCCTTTCCACAGCAAGAGTAAAAGTTGCAACACTAATTCCGTTAGTTGTGTATCTCAATTCAGGGTCTCGTGTTAAACGTCCTATAAGTACCACCTTGTTTAACATATAATACACATCCTTATTAATTATTCTTCATCTCTAACTATAATGTGTCTTAAAATGTTGTCATTAATTTTATAAACCCTCTCCAATTCTCTAGGCAATTCAGGAGCTGCATCGAAGGTCATAAAAACGTAATAGCCTTCTTTTAACTTCTTTACTTCGTAGGCAAGCTTTCTCATTCCCCACTCATCTATAGAAGTCACTTGTCCTCCACCATTTTCAATAACCCCTTTTACCTTATCAATTTCAGCCTTTATAGCTTCTTCTTCAAGGTCGGGCTTTAATATAAATATTGTCTCATACTTTTTTCGCATGCTTTCACCTCCTTATGGACTATAACGGCCCTGCATGACCAGGGCAAGGATAACCTGACTATAAATTATATCATCGTTATATTTATTATGCAACAATTGATTTTCCCCTTGTTTTAAAA
>JAQVDB010000010.1 GCA_028698525.1 Clostridia bacterium | reverse complement strand
GTTATTTGTTATGCTTGCAGTTTTATTTGTCCAGGCGTTGGTGTTTGCAGGTGTTATTTTATATGGAGGCACAATAGAGGAGCTTAACAACAATTCATTTGAAATATTAAATCAACGTGTGACTGGTCGAAAAAACTATTTGCAGAATGAGGCTATTCAAAGGTGGTCAAATCTTGCAAAATTTGAACATGATATTCAAGGGAAAATTAACTCATTTTTGCAAGAAAAAGATATAAATAACTCCAAGTTCCAACAAGAGCAGGATTTAGCATATGAGTTTTTAGAGAGGGTAGTTGAGGACGCTATATTTGTGATCAGGCAACGCATGGTTACCGGTGCTTTTATTGTGTTAAACGGGGAAAATGGGGAACAGTGTCCGGGGATATATATTAGAGATTTAGACCCTCTATTTAATCCTAACGATAATTCTGATCTTATTATGGAGATAGGGCCTTCAGCAGTGGCGAGAAAAGCTGGTATTTGTTTAGGGAGAAGTTGGATGCCTCAATTTATATTATCAGAGGAGGACGATAATTTTGATTTCTACTATAAAACTATGTGGGCTGCTAAGGAACATCCAGATGCTGCCATTAGCGACTTAGGATATTGGAGCAGACCTTTCAAATTGGATGAGTATGATGTGGAAGTTATTACATATTCCGTTCCACTCATCGATGAGAAGGGGAATCCCTATGGGGTTATTGGGATTGACTTGACTTTAGATTATTTACGTAAGATGCTTTATTTTGATGAAATAGTAGGTAATAAACAAGGGGTATACCTTTTAGGTATATGGGATGAAGAAGATATGGCGTTTGAAAATGTGCTCTCCAGTGGTCCTATGTTTAAAAAGTTTGTGGGGGATGAATCTCAAATAGTTTTTAAACAAGATCCAAGATATGCTAATATCTATAAGTTACAAACAGATCGAACAAGTGAAACTATATACGGCTGTATTCATCGTTTGAAACTATATAATACCAATACCCCCTTTGAAAATGATAATTGGGTATTGGCAGGTGTTGTGGATGAGAATAGCTTGTTAAAACCTACAAAAAATATAAAATTATTTGTCATGATAGCACTTTTTGTAACCCTTGTTGTAGGAATAATAGGAGTAATTTTTGCCGGCATGTGGTTTGTCAAGCCAATCACTTCATTGGTAAGGGAGTTAGGAGCCAGCAACCCTGAAGAAGCTATTGTGCTAGAAAAAACTAATATTACAGAGATAGATGATCTAGCCTTAGCTATTGAGGCGATGAGTAGTAAAGTAGCGGATTCCGCATCTAGACTGTCTCGGATTATTGGGATGGTGAACATACCTATAGGTGCTTTTGAGCATGATTTAAGTGAAGATAAAGTTTTTTGTACATCTGCATTTTTTAATATTGTAGGGATTGAAACAGATGACAGGGAATCCAGCTATATTTCTTCAGAATATTTTCATAATATATTAAAAAACATTAAAAAGCATCCTGAACATGATTTAGAAGATATATATCGTTATCAAAGAGAGGATGGCTCGATTACATGGATACGGTTAAAAATACAGCAAGATAGCGATAAGATATTGGGAATTTTGGAAGATGCAACTAGGGAAATTAAGGATAAGCGCAAAATAGAGTATGAGCGAGACCATGACTTGCTTACAGGTCTCATTAATCGTCGGGCATTTCAAATGCAAGTAACAAAAAAGCTGCACGAGGGAGACATCAAAATTGCCGCATCTGTCATGTGGGATCTGGATAATCTAAAATATATTAACGACACCTATGGACATGATTATGGTGATCAGTATATTAAGGCTGCAGCTAAAACTTTGAGCGAGCTGAAAGTTTATAATAGTATTGTCGCCAGAATGTCAGGGGATGAGTTTTACGCATTTATTTATGGATATCAAAGCAAGCAGGAAATAAGGGAGATAGTGGAGATAATGCAAGAGAAACTCTATAACACTACTATGTGTATGCCTGATGGCGCTGTCTTTCGTATCAGGGCTTCGGTAGGCATGGCCTGGTATCCTGATGATTCAGAAAGTTATGATGAGCTTATTAAATATTCCGATTTTGCTATGTATCAGATTAAAAACAATGTGAAGGGGAAGATTGGTGAATTCAATAGAGAAAGTTATAATAAAAATTCTTTTCTTTTACATGACAAGGAAAAACTCAACCGTTTTATTGATGAAGAATTGGTGGAGTTTGTGTTTCAGCCTATTGTAGATGCAAAAAACGGGAGCGTATTTGCATATGAAGCACTTATGCGACCTCAGATAGATACACTAAAGTTTCCTATAGATATTATTAAATTGGCCCATTCTCAATCAAAGCTATACGATATTGAACGTATTGTGTGGTTTAAGGCTATGGAAGCATTTGAAGAGCAAAGAAAGGCTTTTGGTGACGCTAAAATATTTATTAACTCGATTCCCAACTATATATTATCAGACGAAGATTTACAACTTTTTGAAAACCGGTATAAATCTGATTTACATCGGATAGTAGTTGAGATTACTGAAAATGAGCAGGTTACAAAGAAAAAACAGCATAATGTTGTGCGTTGGAATAGCCAGTTGGCATTGGATGATTTTGGTTCAGGATACAATAGTGAAATTGCACTTCTTGTTTTTTCTCCTTCTTTTGTAAAAATTGATATGACAATTATCCGAGATATTGATAGTGATTCGAATAGGCAAGAGCTTTTTAAAAATCTTTTGTCATACGCAAAGAATAGGCATATCAAAACTATCGCTGAAGGTATAGAGACTAAGGCTGAAATGCATACATTGATTGAATTTGGAGTGGATTATGTACAGGGATTTTATTTAGGCAAGCCAAGTATGATACCGCAACAAATATCACCTAAAATAGCAAGAGAGATTTATGAAAAAAACAATTGAATAAATCAGTATGGAATTTATCAATTACGATTTTGGCGCGTGGTATCATTGTGTTAACATCACTCTTTATTCATTGCTACAAGTTCAACTTTATCAATGTCTCGGAGCTTTGAAAGATAACTGATAACAATAACTTTATTACGTTTTGGCAATATGTCAATTACTGACTTGTTTTAAACATCTTTACCATGCTTATATAGATTAGCAACCGTACCACATTTTAGGCAACAAGAAGGAGGTGGCAATGTAGTCTCAACTAAGAACCTATAATCATATTCACTCTCCTTCATCAGTATAAACAGGTTATTTAGAAAACAGTCCACAATTGCTTAATATTTCATCTGTGTCTAGAAAGATAGCTTCCTCTATCCCCACATCATTGGTTTCCATGAAAGACTGTACTGCTTGGTAACCTACTGCATAACCTGCAAATGCTGATAAGCCAACAGGTTGATAGCCTTGTTCCTTTGCAAATGACTCAGCTAAACCCTCTATAATTTAGTAATTACCAACGGTTACGTCTCCATGATCCCAATCAAAATATGAGAAACGGATATTATGATGGAATTCATGTGCAATTACAGCGGGAATCCTTAGAATATTATAGGAGTTTGGGTAAATAGCTACTTGAATAAACCCTGGAATTCCTCCAAAACCACAATAACCTTTTTATAATTCGAGTTTCTTCGGGTCAGCTATATACATACCAAATCTCAATTCATCAGCATTAATATTTATATTATTTTTTTCAATAAAATCAATACAATGATTCAAGGTGCTATGCGCTGTTTGAAGAGCCTGAATTTCTTTTAAGTTTTCCAATGCTTGTATTCCAGCTTGAGTATCTGATACATTTATCCGAAAAAAAATGCAGACGGCTATAGTATCATCTTTAAGTATGTTTGATGCAACCAAACAAAACTATTGCTATCAAATAAATGCCATAAGAGACATACTACAGCAAAACAATTTTGTAAGAAGCAAATTGAAAAGGAAAACCTGAAAAAATATAGAATATTAAACATAAGTGATATAATTTTGTGTATACATACTGATGATAGAAAAAACACACTGGAGTGATAAGCTTGACTAATTTTCAGGATAAAGTTAACTTTATATGGAGCATAGCGGAACTTTTAAGAGGACCATATAAAAAAGAACAGTACGGTGATGTAATACTGCCTATGGCTGTACTCAGAAGGTTTGACTGTGTCCTTGCAGCCACCAAGCAGGAAGTATTGGAAAAGTATGAAACTTTAAAGAAGTCGGGACTTCAAAATGTAGACCCTGTTTTAAATAGAATTTCAAAACAGGAATTCAATAATACCAGCAAATATGATTTTGAAAAATTATTGGCTGACCCCGATAATATAGCAAGCAATTTAAGAAATTATATTAACGGTTTTTCCAAAAATGCTAGAGAAATCATAGAACACTTTGATTTCGACAAGCAGATTACAAAACTCAATGATAACAACCTGCTTTACTTAGTGATATCAGAGTTTAACAAGATAGATTTGCATCCTGATGTAGTAAGCAATACCGAAATGGGATACATATTTGAGGAACTCATTAGACGATTTTCTGAACATGGGGAAGCAGGTGATCATTATACTCCTCGTGAGGTTATAAGATTAATGGTAAATATTCTCCTGAACGAGGATAATGAGGAATTAACCCAGCCAGGGCTTGTCACAACTGTGTATGACTGCTGCGCTGGTACAGGTGGTATGCTTTCGGTTACAGAACATTATATGAAAGAATTAAACCCCGGGATACAGGTAGAATTATTTGGGCAGGAGATAAATCCCCAATCCTTTAGCATCTGTAAATCCGATATGCTTATAAAAGGACATAATGCAGATAATATTATTCTGGGAGATAGTTTCACGGAAGATGGACATAAAAGCGAAACTTTCCGATATATGCTTACTAATCCCCCTTTTGGTGTGGAATGGAAAAAAGCACAGAAATTTATTCGTGAAGAATATGAGAAAGAAGGTCATGAGGGGAGGTTCGGTGCAGGACTTCCTAGAATATCCGATGGTTCACTTTTATTCTTACAGCATCTAATGTCTAAAATGAGGCAGGATGAAAAGGGCAGCCGTATCGCTATCATCTTCAACGGCTCACCGTTATTTACTGGGGATGCAGGTTCAGGGGAATCGGAAATCAGACGCTGGATAATTGAAAATGACATGCTGGAAGGTATTATTGCACTGCCTGACCAGTTATTCTACAACACAGGTATTTCTACCTATATTTGGATAGTAACCAACCGTAAGAACAGTGACCCTATGAAGGGACCTGTAAGGACGGGAAAAATACAGTTGGTCAACGCAGTGGATTTTTATCAGAAAATGAGGAAAAGCCTTGGAAACAAGAGAAATGAAATCAGCGAAGAGCAGATAAAAGAGATCACTAGAATATACGGTGAGTTTAGAGAAAATGAATACTGCAAGATTTTTGATAACCAAGATTTCGGATATCAGAAGATTGTAGTAGAGAGACCTTTAAGGCTTAATTTGCAAGTAACTGAAGAAAGAATTAATAATTTATATAATGAAAGAGCCTTTAATAATCTAGCAAAGTCAAAGAAAAAAGGTGAATCAGGGCTTCAAGAAATAGAGGAAGGCAAGAAAATTCAGAAAGAAATAATAGATACCTTAAAGACAATGGATTCTACTATCACATATAAAAACAGGGATGCATTTACAAAAGCGTTAAAGAAGGCTTTTAAAGACAGCGATATTAAACTGAATAGAACACTTTTAAAGGTTGTATTATCTGCCTTGTCCGAAAAAGATGAAACAGCAGATATTTGTGTAAACAGCAAGGGAAACCCAGAGCCAGACCCGGACTTGAGGGATACTGAAAATGTACCTTTAAAAGAAGATATACATGAATACTTTGAGCGGGAAGTAAAACCCCATGTGCTAGATGCTTGGATAGACAAAAGCAAGACTAAAATTGGATATGAAATACCTTTCACAAGACATTTTTATAAATACCAGCCCCTAAGACCTTCTCAAGAGATTATGAAAGAGATTGTGGAACTGGAAAAGAGCATTTCAGAGAAGTTGAAGAAGGTGATGGGTGAATGAGTAAGTATAAGAGGTATGAAAGGTATAAGGATTCAGGTATTGAGTGGATAGGGGAGATACCAGAGCATTGGGAGGTTAAAAAATTAAAGCATATATCTAACATTACAATGGGTCAATCTCCTAAATCAGAAAAATGTAGTCTTGATGAAATAGGATTGCCATTTTTACAAGGAAATGCAGAATTTACTAGTTTGCATCCAATACCTAAAATGTATTGTAATACTGCTAATAAATTTTCAAAAATCAATGATATACTTCTTTCTGTAAGGGCTCCTGTTGGAGCAATGAATATATCTGATAGAGTATATGGCATAGGAAGAGGACTCTGTGCAGTTACGGCAAATAAAGTTCAAGTAAGGTATTTATGGTATAGCATGAATGTTAGCCTAGAAGAACTTTTTATTAAATCTAAAGGTAGTACATTCGAAGCAGTTACAGTTACAGATGTTAGTAATTTACTATCAATTTTGCCTCCCAAAAAGGAACAAATCGCCATTGCCAATTTTCTTGACCATAAAACTAGTGAAATAGATGATTTGATTGCTGATAAGGAAAAATTGATTGAACTGCTGCAGGAAAAGCGGCAGGCGATTATAACTGAAACCGTTACCAAAGGACTTAATCCGAATGTTAGGCTGAAGAATTCAGGTATTGAGTGGATAGGGGAGATACCAGAACATTGGGATATTGTCAAGATGAAATATTTATTAAGCCCTAAAAAATATTCTATAAAAGCAGGTCCTTTCGGAAGTCAATTAAAAAATGATGATATGATTAGTGGGGATGTTAAGGTATATAATCAAAGAACAGTTTTAGATAATGATTTTAATTCTGGAGATTATTATATAGAAAATTATAAGTATGAAGAATTAAGAGCGTTTGAAGTATTTGCAGGCGATATATTGGTAACTACAAGAGGAACTGTAGGAAAAACTGCTATTATGCCTAAAAATGCAGATAGAGGAATATTACATCCTTGTTTAATAAAAATTACATTAAATCCAGATAGGGTTTGCAATGAGTATGTGAATATAATATTTAATAGTACAAATATAGTGACAAACAAAATTAAGTTAGAAAGTAATGCTACTACTATAGATGTTATTTATACGGATACATTAAAAAAATTAGAATTACCTATTCCACCATTAGATGAACAAAAATCAATAATAGATTTTATAAATGTTAAAACTGCTGAAATAGATGGTTTAATATCAAAAATCAGACTACAAATCCAAAAACTCAAAGAATACCGCCAATCCCTTATCTCTGAAGCAGTAACAGGTAAAATTGATGTAAGGGACTATGCAGTAGAGTAATTTAAAAATATAAGGGGTGAATTTAAATGGCTAAAACTCCAGAAGAACTTTTAGAAAAGGGCTTTGAGGAATATGTTGAGGAGTATCTTTTAAAGTCTGGATACGTGAGGGGTAACCCTGACCACTATAACAAAGAATTTGCCCTTGATACCAAAATCCTTTTTGACTTTTTAGAGGATACCCAGCCCAAGAAAATGGAAAGGCTAAGAGAAATTTATAAGGACCAGTATCGGTTTAAAGTGTTAAGCCGGTTAAATAGAGAGCTTAACAACCGTGGGATGATTGATGTTTTAAGGCATGGGATTAAAGACTATGGAGTATACCTGGACCTTGCCTACTTTCAGCCTGCCAGCAAATTAAACGATGAAGTAGTGAAACTTTACAAAAAGAATCGTATATCTGTTACTAGGCAGGTACGATACAGCACCAAAAACGAAAACAGCATTGACATGCTGATCTGTGTCAATGGCCTTCCCGTTGTTGTACTGGAACTTAAAAATCCTTTCACCGGTCAAACCTATGAAGATGCAATCATGCAGTATAAGAAAGACAGAAGCCCTAATGAACTGTTGTTCCAGTTTAAGAAAAGAGCCATTGTATTTTTTGCAGTTGATACTCAAGAAGTCTATATGACAACAAGGCTTTCAAGAAATAAGACTTTCTTCTTGCCCTTTAATAAAGGGTGTGATGGAGGAGGTGGAAATCCCGACAATCCTGATGGGTTTAAAACTGCTTATCTTTGGGAGGAGATACTTCAAAAAGATAGTTTGATGGATATATTAAAAAGATTTGTATTTATAGAGACCCAAGAAAAGAAGGATATAGATGGAAATACCGTAACCTTGGAAACCGTTATATTTCCAAGGTATCACCAACTGGATGCAGTAAGGAAACTGGAAGCCGATGCGAAGGAGAAGGGAGTAGGAACAAACTATCTTGTACAGCACAGCGCAGGATCGGGAAAAACCTATTCTATATCATGGCTTGCCCACAGGCTCGCTAACCTTCATGATCATCAAGACAACCCTGTATTTGATTCGGTTATTGTGATTACCGACAGGCGGGTTTTGGATAGACAGTTGCAGGACAGTATTTACCAGTTGGAGCATAAACATGGAGTTGTCCAAAAAATAGATAAAGATTCCAGTCAATTGGCTGATGCCTTGAAAAGCGGAATGAGGATAATTATTTCCACTTTGCAGAAGTTTCCCTTTATCATCGAAAAGGCGGGAGAGTTAGAAAGCCGAAAATATGCTGTTGTTATAGATGAAGCCCATTCCAGCAGTGCAGGGGAGAATATGGCATCTTTGAGGGAAGTGCTGTCAGCAAACAGCCTAGAAGAAGCAGCAAGACTGGATGAAGAGCTGGAAGGCAAAGAATACGACCCGGATGAAGAGATATTAAAGACAATAAAGAAAAGGGGAAAACAGCCTAATATCAGTTTTTTTGCCTTTACGGCTACACCTAAAGCAAAGACCCTTGAGATGTTTGGGACTGTAGATGAAGATGAACTGCCCCATCCTTTTCATTTATACTCTATGAGGCAGGCAATTGAAGAAGGATTTATACTAGATGTACTTCAAAACTATGTAACTTATGAAACCTATTTTAAACTGGCAAAGAAAATAGAAGATGACCCTGCTTTTGACAAGGCTAAGGCCACAAAAGCACTTACAAGATATGTTAGCCTTCATCCCCATAACATTGCCCAAAAGACTGAAATCATGGTGGAACACTTCAGGAGCGTAACCAGGCATAAAATAGGAGGAAGGGCCAAGGCAATGGTTGTAACCAGTTCCAGGCTTCATGCTGTACGTTATAAACACGCTTTTGATGAATATATCAAAAAGAAAGGCTACAGGGATATGAAAACACTGGTAGCCTTTTCGGGAACGGTAAAGGATGACGGGATAGAGTATACTGAAAGCGGCATAAACAAATTTAAAGAATCAGAACTTCCAGACCGTTTTGCTACTGATGAATATCAGGTGCTTTTAGTTGCGGAAAAGTACCAGACAGGCTTTGACCAGCCCCTTTTACATACTATGTATGTAGATAAAAAGTTATCCGGCGTCAAGGCGGTGCAGACTTTATCAAGGCTTAACAGAACCTGTTCTGGAAAAGATGATACCTTTGTCCTTGATTTTGTAAATAGGGCAGAAGATATTCAGGAAGCCTTCAAACCTTATTATCAGGCAACCATTGTGGAAGAAGTGACGGAACCTAACCTGCTTTATGATATTGAAACAGGGCTGCATGTATATGGTGTGTATTTAAAAGAGGAATTGGACAGGTTTAATGGTATATACTTCAAACCAAAGGACAAAAAACCTCCAAAAGACAGGGCTATATTAAATCATTTAATAGATACAGCCGTAGAAAGGTTTAAGAAGCTGGATGAGCAAGATAAGCAGGATTTTAGCAGTCAAGCAACCAAATACATAAGGCTTTATTCCTTCATCCTGCAGATCACGCCTTTTGAAGATGTTGAACTCCACAAGTTATATGTATACTTAACATATTTGCTTAAAAAACTGCCCAAAGAAAAAGGCTCCACTGTTCATCTGGCAGATGAAATCGCTTTGGAATACTATACTACTAAAAAGACATTTGAAGGCAGCATCTCCTTAACTCTTGATGATGAAAATGTACCAGTCACATCTGTGAAATTTGCAGGAACGGGAGTAAAGGAAGAACAGGAAGAATATCTTTCCACCATTATTGAGCGGCTTAACAAGCGGTTTGGAACTGACTTTACAAAAGCCGACCAGTTATCGGTAGAGCAGATTAAAGAGGATTTTGCCGCAGATGAGGATCTGGTACAAAAGGCTAGGACAAATACCATTGATGATTTTAGATTTGCTTTTGAAAAAGTATTTATCAATAAAGTCATCGATAGGATGGACCAGAACCAGGCATTTTTTACCCGTGTTTTAGATGATGAGCAGTTCAAGAATGCCCTTATGGAGTATATGCTGGTTGAGACTTATGAGAAGTTAAATAGCAGGGTTTAGTAGATACTTGAGGGAAAAAGGGCATAAAGAATCAATTAACCCATAAAAGGCTATCGAAATTTAACGGTAGCCTTTAAAATTTGCGAAATTTGGGTACATTAAATATGAAAGAAAGTTTTATTATTAAAGGAGGTGATGCTATGACAGCGAATAAAAAGCGAATACCCAATAGATTGATTGCTGAAAAATCCCCATATCTTTTGCAACATGTTTACAATCCCGTGGAATGGTATCCTTGGGGACAGGAAGCCTTTGATAAGGCAAAACAGGAAGATAAGCCTGTTTTTCTTTCTATTGGGTATTCGTAACTGCTGTTATATGCCGACTTGTCATTGGTGCCATGTAATGGAGCGGGAGAGTTTTGAGGAGGAAGAGGTAGCAGAGGTTTTAAATCAAAATTTTGTAAGTATAAAGGTGGATAGGGAGGAGCGTCCTGATATTGATAATATATACATGACATTTTGTCAGGCCATTACAGGACAAGGAGGATGGCCCCTCACTATAGTCATGACGCCTGAACAAAAGCCTTTTTTTGCAGGCACATACTTCCCAAAGGATTCATTGATAGAAGTATTAGAGAAAATAGCTGATTTATGGAAAAGTAAGCGACAGGATATTATCCAGTCGGGGGATAGAATATTAAAAGGGTTGGAGGCTCATTTTGATGGATCTTTTAGGGACGGCCCTGTTTCGGAAGAAATCTTTGAAGATGCCTATATGCAGCTTAAGAATAATTTTGATTACGAATATGGTGGATTCGGGATAGCGCCTAAGTTCCCTTCTCCCCACAATTTATATTTTCTTTTGAGATACTGGAAAATCAAAGGGACGAAAGATGCTTTGAATATGGTGGAGAAGACATTGGAGAGTATGTATAAAGGTGGGATATTCGACCATATAGGATTTGGATTTTCTAGATATTCTACAGATAGAAGATGGATTGTTCCACATTTTGAAAAGATGCTCTATGATAATTCTCTGCTGGCCATTGCATATCTTGAAGCTTATCAGGCAACTCGAAAGAGAATATATGCAGATACAGCCGATAAGATATTCACATATATGACCAGGGATCTGTTATCACCTGAAGGTGCTTTTTATTCGGCGGAGGATGCTGATTCGGAAGGTGTGGAGGGAAAGTTTTATCTGTTTACTAGAGACGAGATACTGGATATCTTGGGTGAAGAAGATGGGGAGCTTTTTTGCAGATATTACAATATTACGAATCAGGGTAATTTTGAAGGTAATAACATACTCAATCTGCTAGATGATAACGTTAAAAGAGAAATCCACCCTAAGGATATAGATATGTTGAGAAATAAGGTATTTGAATATAGAGAAGAGCGAGAGCGACCATTCAGAGATGACAAGATATTGACTGGATGGAATGCACTTGCAATTGCTGCATTTGCCATGGGGGCTAGGATTTTAGATGATGAAAGGTATGTACAATATGCTCAAAGTGCCGTTGAGTTCATTCTAGATAAGTTGGTAAGAGATGATGGAAGATTGCTCGCCCGGTATCGGGAAGGCCAATCATCTTTTCCTGCATATACCGATGACTATGCATATCTCATATGGGCTTTGATCGAATTATATCAAACTACTTTTAATCCATATTATTTAAAAAAGGCGATAGGATTTAATGACCACATGATTGAGTACTTTTGGGATGCAGATCAGGGAGGCTTATTTATCTATGGAAAGGATAGTGAAAAGTTGATTGCAAGGCCTAAAGAGATATATGATGGCGCTGTTCCGTCCGGCAACTCTGTTGCTGCGGCTAATTTTGTCAAGTTAGCTAACCTTACAGGGAGACAGGATATATCTGATTTGGCACAGAAACAGATAGATGCTTTTGCATCAATCGTGGATAGCAATCCTGCAAGTTACACCTACTTTTTAACTGCTTTACTCATGTACAAAACTCCTGCAGCCCAGGTGGTTATATCGGGGAATAGAGAGCAAGAAAGGGTAAAACAATTAAAGGATGTGGTAAATAAAATTTTCATACCCAACATAGCAGTGCATCTATACGACCAAAAAAGTGATGACGGACGTGTTCTTGAGAAGACAGTGGAATATATAGAGGGTAAAAAAACTATAGGGACAATACCGGCAGTATATGTATGCAAAGACTTTAGTTGTCGTGCCCCTGTTACCAGCCCGGAAGAATTAGAAAAAATATTAAATTGATTTTCTATATCCTGATGGGCTGGCCCCAGTCTTTTTCTTAAAAATAGTACAAAAGTTGGCAGGCTCTCTGTATCCAATTCTTTCGCTTATGCCTTCAACTGTCATATCGGTGTTTTCAAGTAGATACTTAGCCGCCTCGATACGCGATGCGATCAATTTTTGTTTGAAAGTCAATCCATATGTTTTTTTTAAGAATCTGTTCAACTGACTTTCGCTTATATTCAGCAGAGAGGCCAGATTTGAGAGTTTTATATTTTTTGAATAGTTATGGGAGAAAAAGTTATCTATTATCTGGGTTCTCTTTTCATCAGGTACTTTTATGGGGTGGCCGCTATTTTCCGAGTGTTCAGAGTCAAAAGAGCGCAGCATATTGATTATCAATTGTACAAAGAGTGCCTGCACCTTTGTATAATAGCCTAGGGGTTTAGAATAAAGTTCATTGTGTATATCTAAAATATCCTTCAAAATGCTCTGTGAATTGGAGCTACAGCAGTATCTAGGATTATTTAATACAGTTAATATGTTATTTGCTTGGTTAAAATTGTCCTCCATTTGTTTATTTTTAACTATTTTATAATTAAATCTGAAACAGTATTTATATATAGGGTCAGATGGATATTCTATTTGCTTATGATATATATTTGGTCTTATCAAGTAGAATGTCTTTGGCATAAGTTCAAAATGTCTGTCGCTTATAAATACTTTTCCTTTTCCGTTTATAATATAGTGTACTTCGTAATGGCCATGATTGTGAATATCCGCAGACCAGTCATTGTCTTGGTTGAAAAAACCTGAGTCAAGCATAATATCAAATACAAGGTTTCCAATTGTGGTTTTTATATTTATATCTTGAATAGAAGAGTCGTTCATAAAATCATTCTCCTTTATTGTTATTTTTGAGCATGATGCGTAAAAACAAGGTTAGTTTAATTATACAAAATATTTGCTTTACAGTATACACTTATATAAGTATGGGTTCATATAGTCCGCTATAAATTCAATTAAAATTAGAAATATTATAATGGCGGTTATTCATTATCAGCTAGGGTTAATTTTCTATTCCCAAAATATATAAGGAGATGATTTGCAGATGAAAACTTTGGATATGTTTAAGTTGGACGGAAAAGTTGCTGTAGTAACAGGAGGATATGGGTTATATGGTAAAAATATTTCTTTAGCATTATGTGAGGCAGGTGCATCTATTATCATAGCTTCTAGGAATGTTCAAAAATGTGAAGAGTATGCACAAGAACTTAATGAGCAGGGATATAAGGCTGAAGGCATGAAATTGGACCTTGGTGACCAGAACTCTATACAAAGTTTGTTGGATGGTATTGTAAAAAAGCATGGCAAGGTAGATATACTTGTGAATAATGCTGTTACGAGGGGCGGAGATGATCTTGAAAAGATGACCAAGGAAGATTGGGAGAGGGTACAGGATATAAACGCCACAGGATTATTTTTGATAAACCAGATATTTGTAAAGCAGATGGTGAAACAGGGTTTTGGGAATATATTGAACATATCCTCAATTCAAGGGGTTGCAGGACCGCATTTTCCTGTATACAAAGGTACTGATATGAGCAGTCCTGTTGATTACACATATCACAAATGGGGGATGCTAGGGCTGACCAAGTGGATGGCAAATTATTATGGTAAATACAATATAAGGGTGAATGCCATAAGCCCAGGAGGATATTATACTAACCAGAATCCTGTATTTGTAGAGAGATACAATGAGAGGACGCCTTTAGGTAGAATGGCAAATGATGATGACATTAAGGGAGCAGTTGTATTTTTGGTATCAGATGCTTCACAATATATAACAGGTGAAAATATCATGTTAGATGGAGGCTGGAGTTGTTGGTAAAAAACATAAATAAATCTAGTTTGAATGTTAGCTATCCATGTAAATAATAAAATCAAATCTTTCAATAATTTTACTTTTGGTTATCTGGATATAAATAGTATAATATCTAGTATACTATACCAATTTATTAAGGAGTGAAATTATGGATTATCAGAAGGAATCCCTTAAGTTACATGATGAATGGAGAGGTAAAATTGAGGTAACCAGCAGAGTAAAAGTAGAGACTATGGAGGATTTATCTCTTGCTTACACTCCTGGTGTTGCAGAACCCTGTAGAAAGATAAGCAAAGAATGTGAAAAAGTATATGAGTATACCAGGAAATGGAACTTGGTTGCCGTCGTTACTGATGGTTCTGCTGTACTGGGGCTAGGAGACATAGGGGCAGAGGCAGGTATGCCCGTTATGGAAGGAAAGGCCGTATTGTTTAAGACATTTGCTGATGTTGATGCTTTTCCTATATGTGTAGGCTCGAAGGATGTTGACGATATAGTGAATACTGTTAAGTTGATAGCACCTACTTTTGGTGGTATAAATTTAGAAGATATATCTGCACCTAGATGTTTTGAAATAGAAAAAAGGCTTAAGCAAGAGTTGGATATACCAGTTTTCCATGATGACCAACACGGTACAGCCGTCATAACTCTTGCTGCGATGATGAACGCTTTAAAAATAGTGGGTAAACAAATGCAAGAAATTTCGGCAGTGATCAATGGAGCAGGTGCGGCGGGTGTAGCTATAGCAAAGCTTTTGATGAGCATGGGACTTAAAGACGTGGTTTTATGTGATAGAAGAGGGGCTATATATGAGGGAAGAGATGGATTGAATGCGACAAAACAGGAAATAGCACAGATGACCAATAACAACAGGAAAAAAGGTAATTTGGAGGATGTAATAAAGGATACAGATGTATTTATAGGAGTATCAGCCCCAAATGTAGTTACACCTGAAATGGTGAAGACTATGAACAAGGACGCGTGTATATTTGCAATGGCCAATCCTGTACCCGAAATATATCCTGATCAGGCTAAAAAAGCCGGCGCAAGGGTTATAGGGACAGGCAGATCGGATTTCCCAAATCAGATAAATAACGTGCTTGCTTTTCCGGGTATATTTAGAGGTGCCTTAGATGTGAGGGCGAGGGATATAAATGATGAGATGAAAATTGCGGCGGCAGAGGCAATTGCTTCTCTCATATCCGATGAGGAACTCAACGAAGATTATATACTACCTAAACCGTTTGACAGCAGAGTAGGAAAAGCTGTAGCTAAAGCTGTAAGTAAAGCAGCTATAAAGTCTGGGGTAGCTAGAGTGAATAAGACTGTCTGATAATCAGACGGTCTTTTTTTGTATTTGATATACTATAAGTCATGGTTTTATACTTTATGCCGCAGGTTAAATAATTCCTATGATAAACGCAAGAAATATTTACAGTTTTAAGAATGATTTTACAATTGGATGTAGAACTATTAAAATGGAACTCCGTATATTTTTATCCAATACAGAATATAAGTTTAAGTATAGATGAGATTTAATTAAACAGACAGATTATAAAAGAATTAACATATACTTCATTCTAAAAAACCTATTCTAGATAGTATATTAATTATCCTTTCCAAATTATTATCTATAAATAATTTTTAGTTTTTAAAAACCGACAATAGGTTGTAGACTTTTCGCAAAATTCATTAAAATCAATAATAGGTTGTAGATTTTTCATAAAATTCAATCTTGAAAGCTATAATAAAGGCAGATTTCCTCGACTTAAAAATATTTTTTACTCTGTTTTTGACGTACTAATTAATTTGTCGGGAGGGGGGATATTTATATAAAAATGGATTTTTGACATTTGATGTATTTTCAAAAATTTATGTGTAAGGAGGGTTTATATGTCCAAATTAGAGCAGGATAAAAAGTGGCAAGATGATGAACGCATGCTTTCACCAGTTCCTATGTCAGAAAGGAGACCGACGTGGAAGCAAATCCTTGTTTGGGTAGGATTTGGTTATGTTGTAACAGGGTTGTTTGTAGGTGGTGTTTTGGCCGGTTTCGGCGGACAGCCAGGGGTTCCCCCAAAAACTGCATTATTGGCTATTATTATAGGCATGGGCTCTTTGTTTATAATAACATCGTTATTAGGCATAATGGCTCAGAGAACGGGGATGAGTCTGGCATTAGTGAGCAGATTTTCTTACGGTGAAAAGGGAGCAAGCATTCCTATGGTAGTTATGGCTCTTTTGACTTTAGGATGGTTTGCAAGTATTACAGGTATGGTGGGACAGATATGGGGTTCTTTCATAGGCAATCCATCGGGTGTGATAGTGTTTGACCCGGGTGCATTAGGCTATGAGGGTGTTCCGCCAGTTACTTTAGAAGTATTTCTTTCATGTGCTGTTTTTGGTTTGATCTTTACTTTAACAGCATATTATGGGATAAAAGCTATTGAAGCAATTGCAATACCTGTGGCACCAATAATTCTGGTTATAGCTATACTGGTTGGAGCCGGAATGCTGAAGGAAGGCGGAGGTTTTAGCGCATTTATTACAGAAGCAAATAAGGTGAGTGGTCTTGGATTGGGTAACGCTATAACGGTTGTGGTAGGAAGCTGGATTGCAGGAGCGGTGATGGGAGTAGACCTATTCAGGTTTAACAAAAACATAAGTGCAGTATTATGGGGGGCAGCAGCATGTTTCATATTTACTAATCCCCTCTTAAATATGGTTGGATATGTTGGTTCTATCTCAGTTGGTCAGTTCAACTATGTTGAGTGGATGCTGGGTAAGAGCCTTATTCTGGCGATTATTGGAGTATTTGCCTGGACAGCATCCCTATGGACTACTAACAATGCGGAATTGTACTGTAATTCTCTTTATACAGGACCTGTATTAGCGGCATCAGGGAAATTAGTCGAAAGACGGAAACTGGTACTTATAGCAGGAATAGTTGGTACTTTATTAGGTTCTCTGGCATTTTATCAAATATTTTTTGCTTCATTTATCAATGTTTTAGGAGCAGCAGCTCCACCCATGGTAGGTCCGTTATTAGCAGATTATTATTTTATCAAAAAGCAAAACTATGTTATAGAAGATTATAATAAACAGCCTCCGTATAGAGTTACAGGTATTATTTCATTCTTGATTGGAGGAGTTTTAGGATTAGTTTTCCAATACTGGCTTCCCCTTCCGTATGGTTTGCCATCCGGATTGTTTGCAATGATTATTTCAATAATACTTTATCTAATTATCTATAGATTTACCAATGATATAAAAATTGATTCCGATTTAGGCGCCAGCCAAAATTAAAGAGATTTTCGCCATATAAAACCGATCAATTAAACTGTTTAGCTTTAGCTAACGAACTTTTGAAATAAAAATTTTAATTTGCTAAAGGTGTATATGGTACCTAGAGGTATCATATACACCCATGTTGTTATTTTCAGATTTGATATTAATTATTTGTGATATATTTCATTTAAAGGAGATGCTATCAATGAAAAAAGTGTTTTTAAATGAGTTTAATGCAAAAGAACTAAAGGATATGCTTGAAAATAACCAGATAGACAGTGCTATCACGATATTCGGTAGTTGTGAAAGCCATGGTTGGCATATGTGTCTTGGACCTGATTTGTTTGTGCCCACTGAAATAGCAAAAAGGGCAGCTGAAAGATTAGATAAGACTATTGTCGTTCCAGGGGTACCTTTTGGAACTTCTATACATTATAATAGATTTCCGTTGTCAATTACTCTTAAATATGAGACAACAATCGCAATAGCAGAAGATATTTTTGAAAGCTTAATAAATAGTGGAATTAAGAATATCATTATTTTAAATGGACATGATGGAAATATTCCTGCCCTTGAGATAGCTGCCCGAAACGTCAAAAACAGGCATAATGATGCTGTATTAATTTTAATTCCTGCTTGGTGGGAGATAACCGGAAGTAAAATGAAGGATGATTTTGAAGTCTGGAACGGTTTAGGGCATGGAGGCGAAGGTGAGACATCTATAACAATGGCAGTTAGGCCGGATTTAGTCAATCTAGAGGACGCAAAGAGTCAAATTCCTCAGGATACTATAAAATTCGGAGAATTCTCAACGATAATTTGGGATATCAAAGAAATAACCGAAACAGGTGCAACCGGCGATTCAACAAAGGCGACCATGGAAAAAGGAGAAAAAATGTTGAATATTGTTGCGGATTTTGTAGTAGATCTGATAAAGCAGATGGAAGAAAATGATTGGAGCTATGATTTGAAAAAACAATGAGCTTGCTTAGTTAACGCAAATTAAGGTGCCGCACTATACATTCGTATTTATATAATATAGTGCGGCAGATTGCGGAGCACGGAGGGTATTATATGCTCCCGTATAGATGTATTTGCAAATATGACAGCGCTAAATGGTATCAAATTGAATCTTTAAAGAGCTTTAAACGGAGGTGAAAGATGAAATTATCAAAAGTTGCCGTTATTTTTACCGGAGGCACTATTTCAATGGCCTTCGATGAAAGGATAGGAGCTGTTGTACCCTCTACCTCAAACGAACAAATCTTTTCAGCCATCGATGAGTTGGAAAACCAGATTGAAATAGAAACGATAGATTTTGCCAATATACCGGGACCTCACGTAACCATTTCAATCATGGTGGAACTAAAAAAACTTATAGAAAAAACGCTGAAACGGAATGATATAAGGGGAGTTGTGATTACCCATGGGACAGATACATTAGAAGAAACAGCATATTTTTTAGATTTGACAGTAAATAGCACAAAGCCGGTAGCTGTTACAGGAGCTATGAAAAGCAGCTCGGAAATAGGTTGTGATGGTCCGAGCAATTTGTTGGCAGCCATATATACGGTGATTTCCCCCGAGGCCGTAGGTCAGGGTGTTATGATAATAATGAATAATACTATTCATGCAGCTAGGGAAGCTACTAAAATAGATACTTTTAGATTGAACTCTTTTGTTTCAGTGAATTGCGGACCTTTAGGTATAGTGGATGGGAATAAAGTTGTTTTTCAAAGAAAGTTGGATAAAAGAAATATTATTTCTGCTTCAAAGCTAGAAAGCAACGTAGTTTTGATCAAATGTTCAATAGGCATGGATTCCGATCTGCTGAGATATTATGTAGATAGAGGAACCAAAGGTATAATAATAGAAGCCTTTGGTAGAGGAAATATTCCTCCAATGATGGTTGAAGGTGTGCAATATGCATTAAACCGAAAGATTCCAGTAGTAATTGCTTCCAGATGTTTGACCGGTAGGGTATTAGATATATATGGATATCAAGGTGGGGGCAAACAATTGAGAGAATTAGGAGCTATATCCGCCGGACAGTTAAGTGGACAAAAGGCCTTAATAAAACTTATGCTGGTTTTAGGTTTGACTGATGATTTAAATGAGATACGGGAATATTTTCATTAAGCAACAAAAAAACACCACAAAAAAGTTAAAAAATCCGTAAAAAATATTACAAAACTATTACAATAACAAAATTATATATAACCGAAAAAATATATTAAATCAGCTGTACGCATCAATATTCAATGGATACAGCTGATTTTTTAATTATTACGAGTGTTGACAAATGCTTAACATTTTGTTAACATTTTATTAAAATATTGTGGTAGAAGAGAAGAGGGGTAAGTAAATGAAAAACAAGATCATCTACGGGTTAATTATTATTATGGTGTTTTCAGCTATTTTTATAGGTTTTACTTACAGGAGTGTACAGGCTTATCAGGTGGTTGTGGATGGTAAGAATGTTGCTTTGTACCAAGAAGAGGATGAGGCTAAAGAATATGCGAACAAGCTGCAAAGTGATTTAAACAGCAGGTATGATGTAGATATCAAACTTGAGAGCAGAATTGACATAGAAGAAGTAGAAGTAAGGGTTAACTCTAAAGATTTGAATACATGTGAGGATGTAGATGATATAACTGACAACCTCAAGTGTAAAATTGAAGGTTATCAGATAGTATTGGACGGTAAGGATACAGGTCTAAAAGTAGAAGATAAAGATGTAATGGACAAAGTAATAGAAGAATTTAAAGGGAAATTGGAAATTAAAGCTGATAAATATCAGGTAGACAACCAAATAGATTACCGAAAAAATTTCTACCATGAAACAGAGTTTTCTTCGTGGGATCAAATAAAAGACTATTTTTTAACCCCCTTTCAGTCAGAAAAAACACATATAGTCAAAGAAGGGGATACCCTTTGGGATATAAGCAATGAATATGATATAGATGTGGAAGAAATCGAAAAATTAAATTCTGGTTTAACAGAAGATTTAAAGTTGGGACAAGAAATAAAATTAAAAGGGTCTGCTTATAGGTTGAATATTTTATATACCAGCGATCAAACGAAAGAAAAGAGCATACCTTATGAGACTGAAACAAAAGAAACCGATAAAATGTACAAAGGTGAGCAGAAAGTTGAGCAGGAAGGCGAAAACGGTACCAAGGAAATAACATATAAGGTATATTATAAAAACGGAGAGAAGTATAAAGAGGAAGAAATCTCTGAAAAAATATTGAAAGAGCCGGTAAATAAAATAATTTTAAAGGGTAATAAGGAAAAACCTGTAATAAGGAGACGTGCTGTTAGCAATCGTTCAGGTAGATCAAGAAGTTATGGCAATATATCCAGTCCTGCCTGCGGATATATTTCTTCTTCTTATGGTTCTAGGGGGGGAAGCCATACAGGAGTTGACATCGCTGGACCGTATGGTTCAAGTGTTTGTGCTGCAATGGGCGGAAGAGTAATTTTTACTGGTTGGTCAGGTGGATATGGGAAATTGATAAAGATACAGCATTCAAATGGCCTTGTTACATATTATGCTCATTTGAGTTCATTTAACGTCGGGAGCGGGCAACAGGTGAGCGCTGGGCAGAGGATAGGCTCTACAGGGAGTACAGGAAGATCCACAGGACCCCACCTGCATTTTGAAGTTAGGAGAGGCGGAAGGCCGATAAATCCAATGGGTTATGTAAGATAAAAAGTTATATATTATTAAGTGCACCCCAAATGTTAAATACTAAAACTGAGATTTGGAGGTGCATTTTTTTTATGCATATTTATTCTCCTCATAGAATGTATTTAAGTATAAGTTTGATTTTGTATTCATAGATATTAAGAAAAAGGCTAAGTTCTGTTTCGTTATGTGGTATATTATAGATGTATGATTAATTGTTAAATAACAACTGAGTTTATATATAGTAGGCGGCAAAACGCAAATATACTTTTATTTTATTTAATTATAGTATAATATACCTAGTTAGTGAAGTATTAGGTGAGGATGAGGTGATTATTATTATAGAAAATGATGAGAAGATCACAAGAAATAGGATTTACCAGGATTTATTAAATTTAGGAATTGAAAAGGAAGATAAGCTTTTTGTGCATAGCTCCCTTAAATCGATTGGTGATGTTGACGGAGGTGCAGATGTTTTAATAGATGCTCTAATAGACATTGTTGGAGAGCAAGGCCTTATTGTTATGCCCACATTTACATTTAGCTACGTAGGCAGGGTGGAGCAAGGGAAAAGTGTTCCATTCAATAATTTGAAATCCCCTGCTGATACAGGCAAAATTTCGGATACTTTTTGGCGCAGAGAAGGGGTGTATAGGAGCAAACATCCCACTCATTCAGTGGCTGCATGGGGAAAGGATGCAAAAAACTTTGTACAAGATCATGGATCAGATACCTATGAATTTGAAAAAGGTACTCCTCTCCATAAGCTTGCAATGCAGGGTGGAAAGGTATTATTGATAGGACTGGATCAAACAAGCAATTCGATGATATATATCGCTGAAACATTAGCAGGGTTGCCATATCTAGAAGTACCTTTGCATGATGAGTGGGGTAGGGAATATCTGCTAGAGGACAACAACGGTAAGATATATAGTGTACCTATTGTTGAAAAAATGTCAGGTTGTAGCAGACAATTTATCAAATTGAATTCAGAATTTGAAAAACAAAAACTCATAGTACATGGCAGGGTGGGCAATGCCGATAGCATGTTGATGAATGCAGTAGAGGTAATAGATGTAGCAGTTAAAATGCTCAGGCAAGACCCGGAATTTTTGTTATGTGATAGCGGATCAGGTTGTGAAAGCTGTAATAGAAGGAGAGAATTTATAAAAAATACAAAATAAAAAGTTGATCAAATTAAAAAGCTATTGGTTATATAACCGATAGCTTTTAGTGGTATTTTAGCAATTATTGTTTATCTATATTTGTATCAAATTCCATCCTATTATACAATCCTCTATTTTACCACTTTCTTGTCTATCTCCAGAGATTTCCATAGTTGGATTGACTATATTTTAATTCCTTACTTTATATGGGTCCAATAATGTAAAACCGAGTTGTGTATTTTTTATATTTCGGATAATATATAATAGTAGCTTATTGGTATTGTAATGCTGGATTTTATAGGGTTATAATAGGAGAAGGTTTTAAAGATGAATTTCAGAATAGCTGTTAAGGGATTGATATTCAAACAAAATAGATTTTTGGTGCTCATAAGATCGGATCAGGAGATGAGGAATACTGAGATAAAAGATGCTACCCCAGAAGATCTGCCTGGTGGAATGCTAAAAGAAAATGAAACTGTGCAACAGGGACTGAACAGAGAGATAAAAGAAGAGACAGGCATTTGTGTGGATGTTGTAAAAGCTATCAAAGTGTTGGATTATTTTTATTCCGATATCCACCTGATATCAATAATCTTTTTGTGTAAATATAGAAGCGGGAAAATTATGATTAGCGATGAGCATAAAGGTTATAAATGGATCAAGGTAGGTTCAGAACAATACAATGAATTACCTGAATGGTTGAAGGATGTTTTAGAACAAATTTATTGAAGTTGTGAAGGGTTTTTAAAATTTTATGCGTTATAATAATATAGAAAGTCAGTTATGTTTTAATCAGGGCGAATATTGAAAGCGAATGAGGAGGGACGTTATTATGAAGATAGCGGCTATTATTCCGGCATATAATGAAGGGAACAGAATAAAAAATGTGATCCAAGCATTGAAGGCCTCTAAGTTGATAGATGAAATAATCGTGGTAAGTGACGGTTCTATAGATAATACTGTAGATGTTTCAAAGCGGGAAGGAGCTATAGTGGTAGAATTAGCGGACAACAGGGGAAAAGGAGGGGCTATGCTGGTTGGGGTGGAAAAATGCAGTTCTGATGTGCTCTTGTTTTTAGATGCGGATTTGATAGGTCTAAAAGCGCACCATATAGATAGCCTGCTCACTCCAATATTGAATGAACGGGCTCAGATGACTATAGGGATCTTCAGCAAGGGAAGAAGAGCAACTGATTTTGCTCAAAAAATTGCACCTTTTCTATCAGGTCAGAGGGCTATGAAAAAAGAGCTGATACAAGAACTTTCTAATTTAGAGATTTCAAGGTTTGGGGTGGAAGTTGCGCTCACTAGGTATGCGAATAAAAATAATTTGGTGATAAAAGAAGTTGTCATGGAAGATGTTACCCATGTTATGAAAGAGGAAAAACTAGGATTTAAAAAAGGTTTTGCTGCAAGGCTGAAGATGTATTGGGAGATAGCAAAAAGCGCTATATAGGTACATATTGATGCTAGTATTTTCGGTTCAAAAGTTGATGATTGCTTATTTTTAAGCATGGGTTTGAGAAGGAGATGATATATGGTGTTAAAAAAGAGCAATAATAAATGGTTGTTTGGAGTGGTGGGCGGAATTGCAGAATATTTTAAAATAAATCCTGACTTATTGAGGATAGCACTTATATTAGCCGTAGTGTTGTTGGATTTAGGGGTATTGATAGCTGTTTACATAATATTGGCTATAATCATGCCTGACCATAAACAGGATGATGTAATTGAAGTAGTGGTAGAAGATGACCAAAACGGAGCTGCAGATACAGGCAATGGAGTTGGGACTAAAAATAATAATCAATATATATTTGGAATTATTCTTGTTATTATAGGTATAATAGCTTTGTTAAAAGAACAACTTAGGCTAGGGTGGAGACTGATGGGCAAATATAATTTTGCTCCGTTTAGAGAATATATATTGCCTGTTGCGCTAATAATTATAGGTGGTATCATTTTATATAGGAGTTTAAGCAACAGACGGTAGGCAGGAGGGATATATATGGATTATATGCAAAAATATAATTACTGGTTAAAAGATGATTATTTTGATGAAGCAGTGAAAAAAGAACTAGAAGAGATTGAAGATGACCCGGAGGAGATAAAGGAAAGATTTTATAAAGACCTTGAATTTGGGACCGGGGGTATGCGGGGAATAATAGGTGCTGGCACCAACAGAATCAATGATTATATAGTGAGGAAAGCAACCCAGGGATTTGCAAATTACATAAAAAAAACCGGCAGGCAAAATTGTAAAAGAGGAGTGGTTATCGCCTATGATTCAAGGTATAAATCTAGGGAATTTGCTATTCAAGCCGCTCTTGTGCTCAATGGGAATGATATAAAGTCTTATATATTTGAGGATATCAGCCCTGTGCCTGAACTATCTTTTGCGGTCAGGGAGCTGAATGCTGTTGCCGGTATAGTTATAACCGCAAGCCATAACCCTCCACAATATAACGGATATAAAGTATACTGGGAGGATGGCGGTCAGCTTGTGCCTACTATGGCAAACCAGGTTATAGATGAGATTGCTAAAATTGATAATTTCGAAAAAGTAAATATGATCCAAGAAGAGCAAGCTAAAGAGAAAGGGCTTTTTAATTATATAGGCAGTGAAATAGATGACAGATATATAGAAAGGATAAAAAAGATTAGGCTCAACCACAACAAAACAGGTCATCGAACAAAGATTGTATATACCCCTCTGCATGGCACCGGCAGAAAGCTGGTAATGAGGGCATTGAAAGAAATAGGGTTTGATAATGTGTATATTGTTCCTGAACAGCAACAGCCTGATCATAACTTTTCCACAGTGAAATATCCCAATCCGGAGGAGCCCGATGCTTTTAGATTGGCTATCCCTATCGCCAAGCAGAAACAAGCGGATATTATTTTAGCCACTGATCCTGATTGTGATAGGATGGGCATGGCGGTGCTGGATAAATCCGGGGATTATAAGCTATTGAACGGCAATCAGACTGGAGCTCTATTGATAGATTATATACTTTCATCTATGAAATTAAAAGGCTGCCTTCCGAATAATGGTGTAGTTATCAAGACTATAGTTACCAGCGAACTGGGTAGGGAGATAGCTAGTTCTTACGGTGTAGAGACTATTGATACTCTAACCGGCTTTAAATTTATAGGTGAAAAGATAAATCAGTTTGAACAGACTGGAGAAAAGAAATTTATATTCGGCTATGAGGAGAGCTATGGTTATCTTGCAGGTACACATGCCCGTGATAAAGACGGGGTGGTAGCATCAATGCTGGCGGCGGAGATGACTGCATATTATAAAAGTTTAGGTATGACTGTATACCAGGCGCTGAAAAGCATATATCAAAAATATGGTTACTATATGGAAGAACTTGAGTCGGTAGAGCTTAAAGGCATAGAAGGACAAGAGAAACTGGACAAGATAATGGACGGATTGAGAAAAGATGCGCCAAAAGAATTAAATGGAGTAAAGGTTAAAGAGATCAGGGATTATCTTGTAGGCATAAAGTATGATTTAATTGAAGAAAAGCGATATGACATAACACTCCCTGTTTCAAACGTTCTTTATTTTGCATTGCAGGATTATTCTTGGGTGTGCATAAGGCCTTCCGGCACGGAGCCCAAGGTGAAGATTTATTTTTCGGTAAAGGGTGAGGATGCAAATCAAGCCCGGGATAAGATTTTAGGATTGAAAAAATCAATTATGAAATATATAAAATAGGCTCTAAAAAAAGAGCCTGTTTTTATTCTACAAGCTCTATTTCAAAATTGATTGAGAGGGAATTTTCCATCTGGCCCTGGTGAGAATAAGGCTGAAGATAACTCTGGTGGGAGAAAATTATATGGCGGTCATCCATATAACCGAAGTAGTCTTTATTCAGTCCCTGTCCCCAAGTAGGATCAACTGGCAACCAACCATATTCGTTGAAATATACTTCTGCCCAAGCATGTCCCCCGCCTAGCTTACCGTCCGGTTCAAGTGTTTGTCCGTATACCTCTCTAGCCGGTATACCTGCCGCACGGGCTAGGGCTACAAATAAGGTAGAGTATTCTGTGCAATCACCTTGTTTAGTATTTAAGGCGTAAAGGGCGCCCTTTTCCTGATACATTGTTTTATACTCCATGTTGTCCACGATATATTGATATATTTTTTTACATATGGACAGTGGATTTTTAAGTTCGCCTTTTATGCTATCAGCTAGTTCTATTATTTTAGGATGGTTGCATTCTATTAGGTTTCCGGGCTGTGTATAGACTCTGTATATTTCTGAACTTTTATCATAATCTGTGACGATATCTTTGTCCAGACAGAACTTTATTTCTCTCAATTGAATATCCAGTTTTTCTACTATCTGCTTTTTGAAGTTTTCATCTATTTTTTCATACTTCAATTTTTCTATTTTAGTACACGGGTCAAAAATCATTTTGTCATAACAAAACAGTTCTGTATCTCCTTCAAACAGTTCATATTCATGATATTTTTGCTTTCTTGTTATTTTGCTGTATGATGAATCGCTGCTTTCTAATGAAGGATTGAAAATCTCTACATTTTTTAATGGCAGGCCTGAAACGTTATCTATATATAATGTATGTATTGCATTTATTTTTTTTGTATTTAAAATTTCTGGTTGAATATATTTATCTTTCATCTGATTATATTCTGAGGTTATCTTTTTTTGTGAAGGAGTATGTATAAAATTTATGTCTATTGATATATCATCCTTACTCAACACATCATTATATCCGTAATACAAGGATATATGTTTGTTATCTATATTTCCGAAAAATTCATCCCTATATAATTTGCTTATATATACATCTGCAGGAACCCATCCATAATTTTCGAAGTAAATTTCATTCCAGTTATGATATACAAATTTGCCATTAGTGGGTATCAGACCTGTTATAATACGAGCAGGTATTCCGGCTGCTCTGTTTAAAGCACAAAAAAGCAATGATATATCAAGCTGATTTCCTTGCTTGATATTTAGGGTTTCAACAGCCCCATCTTCTGCAGAACTGTTTGGATGGATATCTATGTTTTCAATCATATAATCAAATATAAGTTTGGATTTTATTATAGGGTTTTGCTGGTCCTTTATAATTTCTTGAACTGTTTCTATAATTTTATCGTGGTTTTTTTGTATAAGAGGTTCTTCTCTAGTGTAAAAAATATATAAGTCACTGTTTTTATTATAATTTTTCACATTATCAGCATTTAGATCAAAAGTCAGGTCATAGGTGATAAACTCCAATTGGTCTGCAATGGTGATGTTATCAGTATTATTCTGCAAATCAAAGGAATATATTTTGAGAAGGGTGCATGGATCCATTTTTATGCTATTCCCTCCGAGCATAGATACATCGCCTTTGAATTTTTTAAACTCTTTGTTTGTGCCCAACAAATTGGTATGCTGTTTTGAGTCAGCATTGTATTCTACAAAAGGTAGATATACCGTTGATTTATCTCGTTTTTGGCTATCATTAAAATATATAGTTCTTTGTAGCATGCCGGTTGTTTTTCGCTTGTTGGATAACTGAGGTTGAGCGAGGTGTTGCTCAGATTTTATAGTATTATAAGGAGTGTCATAATTTAACTCAAAAGACACGTCCAAATCATGAGATTCATATGAATACCCTCCATAACATGCTGCTACATGGAAAGCATCCATGTAGCCAAAATAGTCCCTATTATTCTTTATTGAACATGCTACGTCTACAGGTACCCAACCATACTCGTTAAAGTATATTTCATTCCATCTTTGTGTTGTAAAGCCACCATCTTCATGAGGTGCAAAGCCGGTGATAATCCTGCAAGGTATTCCGGCATACCTTGTCATGGCTGCGAACAGATGGGAGATTGATGTGGAATTGCCATGTTTGGCGTTCAGCGTGTATACTGCATCTCTATCCTTATCAGATTCCCTAAATTCTATATTTTGCTTTATAAAGTGATAAATGCTTTTCGCCTTTTCTAAAGAATTATCAGCATTTCCTATCACCTGTTTTGCGATAATCTGTATCCTTGAATTAGAAGTTTGAATATTTTTTTCTTTTCTTGTATAGTATCTATATACAAGACTGGATTGATCGTAAGAGGTTATTTTATTCTCATCTAGATCGAACAGTATTTCATGTGTAGTAATATTCCAAGGATATGTTATTATTTCAACGCCACCCGGCTGAATAGAACAGTATTCAATACAGTCTATATTATTTGTGATATCCAATTCTGTTTGTATTTCTTGATTTTTTAGATAAGAGCACTTTATTTCAGCATCAGTTTTGCTATACCAGGTTTGGACGGAACGTGGATCAACTAAATATATCTCTGAAAATTCAATTGTCTCATCGGAATTGTTTTTTATATATACTCTTATTTGTCCTTTGACGTTTCTAGTGTTCAAAACCTCTGGTTTGATAAAATCCTTATGGTATATCATCTGACGATATTGTTCAAGTTGGCTATTGGTAATGGATACAGATGTGTATGGATTATAGGAGCAGCAAGATAAAAGTATGATGATGCAGATTAGTGGTATATATATAAGTTTAAGCCGCGAAAGCATTATATTCAACTCCTGATGTTTAATGGTATTTTTAAGTTGCTACATGAGGTTCATACATCTTCTAACATTAATATAACATAAATTTTATTAAATAGATATTATGGTATAAACATAAAAACAATAAAAATGAAAAAGATGGAACCTTTTTGAGATTAAAGGTGTCTAATATCTACAGAACTGTTTTAGGGTTAATATTACAGTTCAGCGTTTTTGGATGGTAACAGGATTCGACATAGTTTTATTTTTTAGTTAACAGGATGCAGTTGTATCCTGTTATTTTTTTCATTTTTAAGTATAATAATAGGTGGAGGTGTTTTATATGGAATACAAAAAATTTGGTAATAAGATAGTAGTTAGATTGGATCGAGGAGAAGAAATAGTAGAATCTATAAAAAAACTGTGTACGGAAAACGATATAAAGCTTGGAAGAGTAAGCGGTATAGGTGCTGCAGATAAAATCACAGTAGGTCTTTTCCATACAGAAACTAAAAAATATATGTCTAAACAGCTCAACGGTGATCACGAGATAACCAATTTATCAGGGAATATTTCTAGGATGAACGATGAGGTATATCTACACTTACATATAACAATATGTGATGAAGATTATAATGCATTTGGGGGACATCTCAATTCAGCATATATAAGTGGAACAGGTGAGTTGATAGTGGATGTACTGGAAGGAGAAGTGGGTAGAGAGTTTGATGAAAATATCGGCTTGAATCTTTTTAAGTTTTAAGGCGGGTGATAGATGTATGTTTAATGTCATTGAAGTTAGCACCAACAGCATTTCAGAGTTTATCGATATAACGGGTAAAGTGGATCAGATTGTAAGGGAAAGTGGCATTAAGAGTGGAGCCTGTTATTGCTTTGTACCTCATACTACTGCTGGCATCACCATAAATGAAAATGCCGATCCTGATGTTGTATCTGATTTTTTGATGGAGATAAATAAAGTGATACCTATGGAGGATGGATACAGACATATTGAAGGCAATTCTGCTGCACATATAAAGTCCAGTCTTATGGGATTTTGTCAAACGATTTTAATTAAGGATGGAAGATTAGCATTGGGTACTTGGCAGGCTGTGTACTTATGTGAATTTGACGGACCTAGGACAAGAAAAGTGATTGTTAAGATAATTGAAGGTTAAGCGATATCATAATTTGAAGATGGAGTGTTGGATAGAAGATGAAAAAAATTTCAGAGATAATAGGTTTATCTGTTATATGTATACAAGAAGGGGAAGAACGGGGGACTATCAGGGAGCTGCTTGTTGACTCGAATGAGGGTAATGTAAAATACCTGGTACTTCAGGATGATGAATGGTATTTTGGTGCTAAAATATTGCCTTTTACAGATATCCAGGGCATAGGCAAAGATGCAGTAACAACCTTGAGCAAAGATTCAATACAAAAGCTAGAGAATTCTGATGAGGCGGTGGAATTAGTAAAAAAACAAGTATCTGTTGTTGGCTCAAAAGTATATACTGAAAAGGGCCGATTTATAGGTAAAGTGAATGAATATTTTATAGATAATGCTGATGGTAGGATAACAGGGTGTACAGCAGAAAAGCATAGTACAGATGGAATGCTGACTATTTCATCGGAGGATATAGTTACATACGGCAAAAAGGTAGTAATAGTTAAGGATGAGATAGAATCTCAAAAAGAAATAGAAACGCAGAAGATAGAGCCTATAACAGCTGATGATAAAGAACCGGAAAATATAGCACAGGATGCTTCAAAACTTTTTGAAATGAGGCAGATAGAATATTTTACAGGCAAAAAGTTGAATAGAGATATATTGGATGACGATGGAAACATTATAGCAAAGGCCGGGACTTCTATTACCGGTGATATAATCGATAAGACTAAAAAGGCTGGTAGATTCATTGAGCTTACTATGAGCATAGAAGAATAAAAGCCGCCGGGATTCAAGCCCGTTGCGGCTTTTTGCTTGTTTCAATTTCGCCTGCTTTAATCAGTGCCATCTTTGTCAATACAGGGCCGATCAATTCATATATCATCACTGCAGAAAGCACTATTGTAGATAGCTCTGAGGCTATATCAGGGAACATGTTCTCTGCAATGACTGTGAGACCTATAGCGACTCCTGCCTGTGGGAAAAGGCATATGCCTAGATATTTATATACAGCCGGAGAAGCGCCTGAAACCCGTCCTCCTATTGCAGTCCCTATTATTTTCCCGGCAGATCTGGATAATATATATACAATCCCTATAAGGCCTACGTTTGTTATAAGGCCAAGATTGAGATCTGTTCCTGCAAGAGTAAAAAATGCTACATATATAATAGGTGTGATCTTGTCCACATCAGAATAGACTTTTTTATTGCTTTTCAACACGTTTGCTACCGTAGCTCCTACCATCATGCATGTGAGAAGAGGAGATATATTGAGCATGTCTGCAATTCCACTGGCTGATAAGATCAAAGCGAAAACCGTCACCAGCATTTCATCAGGGCCCTTTATTATTTTTTTAGACATCCAGCTTATCAAAAGTCCGATTAAAAAACCGATCACTAAGGAACCAAGTATCTCTATTATCGGTTCTACCATAACCATAAGAAAGTTTATATCGCCTGTATTTCCTATCAACATTTTTGAGATTGCAGTAGATAGACCGAATATCATTATACATACAGCATCATCTAGAGCAACTACAGGAAGCAAAGTATCGGTCATAGGGCCCTTTGCTTTGTATTCCCGTACCACCATAATAGTGGCTGCAGGTGCAGTAGCAGCTGCTATAGCCCCCAGCGTTAAACCTAAATGTACCGGGACTTTTAGCACCACAAGCAGCAGAAAATCAACCAAGATCACTGCACCTAAACTTTGAAGCAATGTGATGATAAACACTTTTTTACCTAGAGTCTCAAGATGCTTAATGTTAAATTCACTTCCTATACTGAAAGCGATTAAGGCTAAAGCGATTTCGTTTATTATGGTTAGATGTTGACTAAATTCAGCAGATACAATGTTTAGCACTGAAGGACCTATTATTACACCTATTATAATATAGCCGGTAACTGAAGGCAGTTTAAATTTAGAGGCTACTCTTCCTCCTACAAAACCTGCCATAAGAAGTATAGCAATTATAATTATTAATTTCATTCTATATTAACCCCTCAACCATATTAATTTTCGACTATCTGTTATTATATTATATAAACAAATAAAATCAAATGAGCATATAGAATTGTTTTTATGGAAAATCAATATCAAATTCCTGCTTATATGAATATATTGTTACCAAGAGAAAAATCTTAAAATAAATTTTAGTATTTGACCCTAAACTAATTTTGAAAAAATCAGGCGTTTTCAGAATGCAGTAAATTAGGGTAATTTGGTTCGAGAAAGGCGGGTAATTTACTTGGAAATATATGTAGTGCAACCAGGGGATTCCTTATGGTCCATTTCAAACAGATATGGTGTGGCTATCGATGTGATAGTGGAAGCCAACCTACTGCAGGATATACCATATTTGATTCCTGGGCAGGCGCTTGTAATACCGACCCAAGGGCAAATATATACCGTTCAACCAGGAGATACCCTGTGGTCAATAAGCAGGAAATTCAATGTAACTGTAAGCAGCATAGTTGCGTTGAATAATATATCCAATCCAGACCTTATTTATCCCGGGATGAAAATATTGATTCCGGGAGCAGGGGATGCCTTTGGAGAGATAGAAGTCAATGGCTATATAGAGCCTATAAGTGTTGAATTGGATAAGAGAATAGTAGATGATGTGGGACAATATCTCACATATATAAGCCCTTTTAGCTATAGGGTAAACCGGGATGGCAGCCTTATAGCCTTGAAGGATGAGACGATATTGGAACAATCGGCTAGACATAATATTGCCCCTTTGCTGGTTGTGACTAATTTTAGGAATGGAAATTTTGATGCGGACTTGGTACATGATCTTCTAACGGATAATAATGCGATAAATAATTTTATAGTCAATGTAATAAATGTAATAAAAAATAAAAATTATTATGGTTTGAACATAGATTTTGAGAGGATCCCTCCAGAGGACCGTCAGCTTTATAATGATTTTTTGAGAAAAGTTACTCAAAGGCTGCATAGGGAAGGTTACATCGTTTCCACAGCATTGGCACCTAAACCATATGATATAAAAGTAGGTGCATGGCATGGGGCACATGATTATCAAGCCCATGGCAATATTGTGGATTTTGTGATAATAATGACTTATGAATGGGGTTGGTCGGGTGGACCACCAATGGCTGTAGCTCCTATAGATGAGGTAAGAAAGGTGATAAATTATGCAGTATCTGTTATTCCGCCTCAAAAGATTATGATGGGCATGCCTTTATATGGATATGATTGGCCGTTGCCCTACACTCCGGGTGGGGGATGGGCTAGGAGGGTAAGTCCTCAAGAAGCTCTACAGATTGCAGCTAAATATGGGGTTTATATAAATTATGATACCACTGCTCAATCACCTTATTTTTATTATACCGATACTTCCGGTATACAACATGTTGTGTGGTTTGAAGATGCAAGAAGCGTTATGGCTAAGTTTAGGCTAGTGAATCAATACGGCCTGAGAGGGGTAAGTTATTGGGTACTAGGACAGTCGTTCCCACAAAATTGGGAAGTATTAGATGCCATGTTTAAAATCAAAAAACTTAGATAAAATCTCCTTGACAAGGAGATTTTTTTTCGAAACTTTTTGATCTTAACTATGTTATTATAGTTATAGAACATATTACAAGAAGGTGGTGCATATGAAAAAAATAGGAAGTATATTGATAATTATCAGTATTCTCATTTTTATCTTCTATGGGGTATATCAATTTATAATAGCGGCTGATGGGATGCCATTGGCGATAAAGTTAGGTTTATCCACACTTATATTAGGTTTTTTTATTGTGATAGCAGCGTTGATCACCGAGAGAATTAAAGATGGGAGAAAGGATGATGACGATGATATTAGTAAATACTGATTGGATTGCCGGTAAAAAAATCACACAAACTTGCGGTATGGTTAAGGGAAGTGTTATAAGAGCAAAGCATATAGGGAAGGATATAGTTGCCGGACTTAGAACTATTGTAGGTGGGGAGATAAAAGAATACACTGAAATGTTAGAGGATTCAAGGAGAATAGCTATTCAGAGGATGGTTAAAGAGGCAGAAGAGCTGGGAGCCGATGCGATAATAAATATAAGATTTTCCACCTCAAATGTCATGTCAGGGGCTGCAGAGTTGTTAGCATACGGGACAGCTGTTAAAATAGAACAAGAGTAAAAATGCCGGGGAATCCGGCTTTTTTGTTTGACTAGCATTTTCATTGATGGTAAAATTATAAAAATAATACATTTGCTAATGCAGCGCAGGAGGTATATGGCAATGGAAGAGATATTGGAGATATTGGAAGAGAACAATAGGATTTCCCCTGAGGAGATCGCAAAAATGGTAAATATGGATGTAGAAGAAGTGAAAAGTTTTATCAAAAGTATGGAAGAACAAAATGTAATAGTTAAATATAATACCATCATAAACTGGGAAAAAACTGAAAAGGATTTAGTTACCGCATTGATAGAGGTAAGAGTTACCCCGCAGAGGGGGGAAGGGTTTGATGCTATAGCAGAGAGGATATACAGGTTTCCACAAGTGAAATCTTTATACTTGATGTCTGGTGCATATGACCTAGCAGTTGTTGTAGAAGGAAAGACCATGAAGGAAGTGGCCTATTTTGTTGCCGAGCAACTGTCTGTACTGGACTCAGTAGTAAGTACTGCAACCCATTTTATACTGAAAAAGTATAAAGATGATGGTGTGATATTTGAGGATAAGGAAAAAGATCGTAGGTTGGTGATTGCTCCATGAATTATAGCGGACTGATATCTAAAAAGGTGAATAGTATTCCCCCTTCAGGGATAAGAAAATTCTTTGATTTGGCAAATGAGATGGAGGATGCCATATCGTTGGGCGTTGGTGAACCTGATTTTATTACACCCTGGCATATAAGGGAAGCATGTATTTATTCTCTGGAAAGAGGATATACCCACTATACTTCCAATAGAGGAATGCCTGAATTATTGAATGAAATTTTAAAGTATCTTAAGGATAGATTTGGGGTAGAATATGGCAGTGAAAAGGAAATAATAGTGACGGTAGGAGCAAGTGAAGCTATAGATTTAGCTATGCGTGCCATACTGAATGATGGTGATGAGGTACTGATCCCTGAACCGTCCTATGTTTCATATATGCCATCTGTAGTGATGGCAGGAGGAAAGGTTGTGCCTATAATCACCAAGGTAGAGGATGAGTTCAAGGTTACACCTGAACAATTGAAGTCTTGTATTACCGAAAAGACAAAAGCTATCATTCTTCCCTATCCCAATAATCCTACCGGTGCAATAATGAATAGAAAGGATTTAGAGGCCATTGCCCAGGTGTTGGAAGGTACCGATATAATAGTGGTGTCAGATGAAATATATGCAGAACTTACTTATAATGGAGAACACGCATGTTTTTCATCTATTCCTGGTATGAAAGAAAGAACAATATTAATAAATGGGTTTTCAAAAGCCTTTGCTATGACCGGATGGAGGTTGGGTTATGCTGCAGGGCCTGAGCAAATAATATCTGCTATGGTAAAAATCCATCAATATACAGCATTGTGTGCACCAATAATGGCACAGATTGCTGCTAAAGAGGCTCTCAGACAAGGGGCTAGTGATGGACAAAAAGATGTAGAAGAAATGCGTAAAAAATATAATAGAAGAAGGAGACTTATGGTTAAATCTTTCAATGAAATGGGACTGACCTGCTTTGAACCCCGAGGAGCATTTTACGTTTTTCCATGTATAGCTAGCACAGGCTTGAGCAGTGAGGAATTCTGTGAACAGTTGTTGAGGGAAGAAAAAGTAGCTGTTGTACCAGGTACTGCCTTTGGTCAAAGTGGCGAAGGTTTTATCAGATGTTCTTACGCATATTCTATTGAAAATATAAGGGAAGCGTTAAAGAGGATAGGAAAATTTGTTACCCGAAAAAAATAAATTCTAGGGAGCATTAAAAGTGGAATACAATGATGATAATACTGTATATGAGGGCCAAGTAGTATCAGAGAATAAGGCGTCCCGTTTTCCAAAGCCTAAGGTTACATATTTTTTTATATGGACAAATATTATTATATGGATTTTGATGACACTTTCAGGGGGCTCTACTAACACTGAAGTGTTGATAAAATTTGGAGCAAAAGTTAATCAACTCATATCTACAGGTGAGTATTGGCGCCTTATCACTCCCATTTTTTTGCATGTAGGGATAATGCATCTAGTTTTCAATTGTTATGCATTATATAATATTGGGCCGATAGTTGAGCTGCTTTTTGGAAGTGGAAAATTTGTTTTTATATACATGATAGCAGGTATAGGAGGCAGCCTTTTAAGTTTTGCTTTCACCGAAAATATGTCAGCAGGTGCATCTGGAGCCATATTTGGATTGATGGGTGCCCTTATTTATTTTGGCATTAATAAAAAAGAGGTTTTCAGAAGGATATTTGGGATAAATTTATACTTAATAATAGGCATAAACCTTTTTATCGGTTTTACTACTAGCGGAATTGATAATTTTGGGCATATTGGCGGGTTGTTAGCTGGATTTTTTGCAGCAGCAGCTGTTGGTTTAAAAGATGAAAAAGGTATAAACTTAAAGAAGGTAGTTTTTATTTTAGTTACATTTATTATTTTATGGGGAACCTTTATGTTCGGGTTAAACCAAAATTCCTATCATATTGCTCTTGAGCAAGCAGTTGAAAATTATGAGGCAGGAGATTTAGAGCAAGCAGAAAAATATGCTAAAAGCATTTTGAAGGATGACCCACAAAACTTAAGGGCTAAATATGTACTGGGAGTTACTTATTATGCCCAAGGCAATCCTAAAACCGCAAAAACAGAATTATTGGAAATAATTCAAATAGATCAGCAATATGCACCTGCATATTATACATTAGGGTGGATTTATATCGATGAAGGCGATGTACAAAAGGCTAAACAATCCTTTGAAAATGCATTAAAATACAATCCTGAATTGAGCGAGGCTCGACAAATACTGGAAAGATTAGAGTAGGATGGAAGTTTTATTTAGGTAAAATATTCTATAATGCTGTTTGGGAATCTTTCTTTTATCAATATGCTTATATATTGTTTTATGTCATCTGATTTGTCAGCAGGATAGACATATTTATATTTTCCGTATTTACCCCATTTTTTTGACCTGGATTGGTCATCCATCTCCAGCTTTGTTTTTGGGAACCTTTCTAGTATTATTCTTTTTGCGCTTTGCGTATATCTATGTTGAATCAGTTCAAAAGTTAAATTATCTTTAGAATAAAAATCTATATTATGTTTCAATTGATTAAACATATTCGTATATTCTTGTTCCCATCCGTCGTATATCATGATAGGAGCTATTATAAAGCCCAAGGGGTATTCAGCTTGGGCTATCTTCTTGGCTGCTTGTATCCTCTGTTCAATACTGGGTGTACTATGTTCAAAGTTTTTTATAACATAATTTGAATTTATACTGAACCTAAATCTGGTATGGCCCTGATGATTTATTTTTGTGAGGGAGTCTATATTGTCAAACTTAGTTACTATCCTCAATCTGCCCTGCTGCTGATTTGCAAAGAATTCTATTGTTTTTGCAATTGAACCGGTAAAATGTTCTACTGCAATAGGATCTGATGAACTTGCTGCTTCAAAAGTGGTTTTTTGGGGAAAATTTTTTTGAATGTATTTTTGTATTGTCCCCAATATTTGATCTAGATTTACATAAATTCGGATATAAGGTCTTTTACCCATTGTAGTCTGCAAGTAGCAATACTCACAATGGGCAGGACAACCGGTGGTCAGGGAAAAGCTGTAGTCTGCTGAAGGTCTGCATGGTTCTAGTTTCATGGTTTTTTTAACTCCTACCACAAGTGTACGCTTAGAATGCAAATACTTTTCTACTTCTGAATCCCCCTTGATACCTGTTACCCTGTTATGGGAAGTTGTCTTATAAATAGGTATGTCTTTTTTAAAAAAATACTCATATAGTTTTGCTCCAAGGGGATAATCTAAGGCCTCAGGTTCAAAATATACCGTTTCGGGAATGAATAAATACAATATATTTCCTCCTTTAAAGTGGTTTATATTTATGCAATATTTATATTATTTGTTTGTGAGATGTAAATATTCTAATAGATGTTTACTGACTTAATGCAAGGGTATTAAAAATATGGAAATGGCAAAAATGATAGGAGAAGTAAATTTGTAGTAAATATATTGAAATGATATTTAAAAATTCATCAAAAGCCAAATAATAGTAGGAGGGTAAATATGAATAATAAGGTACGGAATAAAGTCGTAATAATAGGTACCGGATTGGTGGGTGCCACAAGTGCTTTTGCAATAATGGAAGACGGGGTGGCTTCCGAGATTGTACTCATCGATATAGATAAAGATAGAGCAGAAGGAGAGGTGATGGATTTAAACCATGGTATATCCTTTGTAGCACCCTGTGATATTAAGGTAGGTGATTATTCTGACTGCCAACATGCAGATATAATAATCATAGCAGCGGGAGCAAACCAAAAGCCGGGAGAAACTAGGATAGATCTTGCAAGAAAAAATGTCCACATATTCAAAGAAATAGTACCCCAAATAATGAAGTACAATAAGCAGGCAGTACTTTTAGTGGTGACAAACCCAGTAGATATACTGACATATGTGACTTTCAAAATATCCGGATTGCCTTCCAACAGAGTTATAGGTTCTGGTACAGTGCTGGACAGCTCAAGATTTAGATATCTATTGGGAGAAAATTGTGGTGTGGATGTAAGGAACGTTCATGCATATATAATAGGAGAGCATGGAGACTCTGAAGTGGCGGCTTGGAGCCTTGCAAATATTGCAGGTATAGGAATAGAAAATTATTGTCCTATATGCAAAAATGTATGCGATCGCAATCAGAAATACCGTTTGTTTGAAGAGGTCCGGGATTCAGCCTATAAGATAATAGAAAAAAAAGGTGCTACATATTATGCAGTTGCCCTGGCGGTCAGGAGAATAGTCCAGAGTATATTGAGAAACGAAAATTCAATATTGACAGTTTCCTCCCTTATGAAAGGATATTACGGTGTAGAAGATGTATGTTTGAGCTTACCTACTATCGTTAATAGGAAAGGGGTTAAACAAGTTTTAGAGCTCTCCCTTGCAGAAAGGGAAATAAAGCTTTTTCAAGAATCAGCCCAAAAGATGAGACAGGTATTAGACGATTTAGACATAATAAAATAAAAAACATAACAGCGATGTAATTCATAAATAACCCACATACTTAATAAACAAAATGAAATATATATTGAAAAAACTACACTCATATGATACAATTAGTGCAATAAAAAAATAATGTATCTTGGGGGGATTATATGGCAGGACCGGGCTCGTATTTGATCGGGCAAGAGGAGATGGAACAAGTATTAGATGTAATGAAAAGTGGTTATTTGTTTAGATATGGATCGGAAGATGATCCTAATTTTAAGCATAAGGTATTCACTTTTGAAAAGGAATTTGCAAATTATTTGGAAGCTAGTCATTGTGTTGCTGTAAGTAGCGGTACTAATGCGTTGCTAACTTGTTTATCTGCCTTAGGGATAGGACCGGGAGATGAAGTGATTGTGCCAGGATATACATTCATTGCATCAATGTCAACTATTGTCTATGCTAGAGCAATTCCGGTTTTGGCTGAGATAGACGAATCGCTAACTATAGATCCTGAAGATATTGAAAAAAAGATTACAGAAAAAACCAAAGCGATTATGCCTGTCCATATGCTGGGTAATCCATGCGATATGGATAAAATAATGAAAATAGCTAATAAGTATAATCTTTTTGTTATTGAAGATTGTTGTCAGGCTGCAGGCGCAAGCTATAAAGGCAGGAAGGTAGGTAGTATTGGAGATATAGGTGCATTTTCTCTAAATGTTTTCAAAACTATAACATCAGGTGATGGAGGAGCTGTAATTACAAATGACGTAGATTTGTATGAAAAGGCATTTGGTTTTCATGATCAAGGACACAAGCCAAACAGGATGGGATCAGAAGTGGGCAATAGAAGTATAATAGGGTTGGATTTTAGGATGAATGAGTTAACAGGAGCTGTAGCGCTAGCCCAAGTGAGGAAATTGGACAGAATTATATATGAGTTAAGGGATAAGAAAAAGAAATTAAAAGATTTCATTTCTGAGGTTGTAGAAAAAGAACGAGGGGTCAAATTTAGGCAAATAAATGATAAGAACGGTGAATGTGCAACTTTGTTAACCCTCATATTTAAAGACAAAGAAAAAGCTGATTTATTTGCAAGTCAAATAGGTACCCAAACAATATCTCATTCAGGGTGGCATGTATATAATAATATGGAACAAATACTGAACAAGAAAGTGCCTACAGAATTTAATTGTCCTTTTACCTGTGAAGTTTATGGAAAAGATATAGAATATAAACCTCATATGCTTCCTAAAACTGATGATATTTTAGAACGTTCAGTCAATATAAGTGTAGGAGTGGTGGATAAAGGACTGGGAGCACCTTTTGGTATTAATATTTTATCTTCTGATGAAGAAATTAAAAAAGTCGCAAACAAAGTAAAAAAAGCAATAAAAAACGTACTGAAGTAAAGAATTAGATATGTTAGACTAATATTGGGGAAAAACAATAAAAAATAGTTATTATTATGGTGAAAATAAAGCTGGTCTTAAAGCTAAAACTTACTTTTAAATAATCAGGAGATAGTAGCTTGTTTCATGATAAAATATGGGGTGAAATTCTTGAATTTATTATTAAAAACTAAAATCGTTAATCTAATACGGATATATGGTCCTATTTCTAGAACGAGTATTGCTGAAAAGTTAGATATAAGTATGACAGCTGTTACCAATTATGTCTCTCAGTTATTACATGAAAATTTAATTGAGGAAGTAGGAACACAGGAATCTACAGGTGGAAGAAAAGCTATCTTATTAAAGATCAAAAAAAATTATGGTTATATTATAGCAATTGATTTTGGACAAAAATATTTTAGGATTTCCCTAGGGGATATGGAAGGCAACATTATTCATAAAGAGAAAATAGAATCTAAAAGCTTAGGGAAAAGCAAGGAAGGCATGGCTAAAATAATTTCAATGGTTGAGAATGTTTTGAATAGTTATTTGCCAAATGGAAAAGCCCTTATAGGAATAGGTGTGGGGGTTTCAGGTATAGTAGATTATAATAATGGCGTATGTCTAACTATAGCTAACTTGCCTGGCTGGGACAATGTGTGTTTTAAGGATATACTTGAAAAGGAATTTAGTGTACCGGTATTTGTAGATGATAGCTCTAGATTACATGCTTTAGCGGAAAGCAAGGAAACGGTGGGGAGAAAAAGAAATCTAATATTTGTAGGCATAGGAATAGGTATTGGTTTGGGAATTATTATTGATTGGAAGCTCTTTAGAGGTGTCAATGGACTAGCTGGAGAATTAGGGCATATAATCGTAGAAGAAAATGGATACCAATGTGGGTGTGGCAATAAAGGTTGTCTTGAACAATATGTAGCAGTTCCATCAATAATAAGGAGAGTAAAAGGTTCCCTTGAAAACGGAATAAGTTCTGTTATGTCACAGTACATAAAAGATGATTTCGATGCAATAACTCCGGAAATAGTTTCAAGAGCCGTAAGTGAAGGGGATAAACTAGCCTTTAGCATAATAATAGAAGCAGGAAGGTATCTTGGGGTTGGATTATCAGAGCTCATAACACTTTTTAATCCTAGTTTAATTATTATTGGTGGTGGTGGGGCCAATATATCAGATGAAATTATCAACGAGGCTAAAAGAACAATTCACATCAGAACAATTAACCAGTCAGCTAGAAGTGCTAAAATCATTAAGTCTACTTATGGAGAAGACGGAGCTCTAAAAGGTGCCATGATGTTGACATTAGATAATTTTTTTGATCTTAATAAATTAATAGATGAAAGTATTTTTATGTTATGAGTGTTTATTGCTTATAAATATATTTTATGATACAGGGCTATTATTTTCCCTTTCTATAAATAACTTTATAGCAAATCTAATTAAAATAAATAAAATAAATACTCTAAAAAAGGTGTAAATACAAGATGTTAATAAAATAGAGGCGAGTTGTAAAATTAAATGAAACACAATTAAATAAATAATGCTCATGAGAGCTTCTCTGTTATAATGTTAATCACTATAATAAACAGAAACGGAGAAGAATCATGAGCACAGTCTATTGTATC